>JACRHZ010000029.1 GCA_016220175.1 Candidatus Peregrinibacteria bacterium | reverse complement strand
TCTTTTCTTATATGTTCTGCTTTGAATAGTATGACTGCTCTCGGAATGCCAAAAAGTTACAAAATAGTATGAAAACCTTAGAAAAAGAAAATTGCTCTTTCCTGAGTCTCTATATTATGATTTGTGCAACAAAGCCATTCCAAATTACGAATTTCTCTCCCCTTTGTCATTCCCGCGAAAGCGGGAATCTCTATTATTACCAGGTATAAAAACTAAGATATGGATTCCCAAAAACATTTTTAAGAATTCTTTTTTTGTGAAAGATATTCTGAAATCATCTCTTCCCATGTTGGTAGCTTTGACAATTTCGTATTTTTCAAAACCGATGAGACCGGTCTTTTTACTTTTGATGGAAATTCAGCCGATGAAATGGCTTTCACATGCACGTCCATGTTCGAATACTCAAATATTTTCACCGCAAAATCATACCATGACGGCGGAGTTTCGCCCACTTCTGAAACGGCGTGATAAATTCCCGGAGTGTATTTTTCGCCGTTATCGCGAATCAACATTTCCAAAGTTTTCGCGACATATTTCGTCCACGTCGGATTTCCAAATTGATCATTCACGACCGGAATCTGACTGCTGACCGCTGACTGCTGACCGCTTCTCTGAATTATTTTCTCCACAAAATTTCTTCCAAATTTTCCATACAGCCACGCTGTCCGCACGATGTATGTTTTTTCCCATTCTCGCATCGCCGCATTTTCGCCTTCGCTTTTTGATTGTCCATAAATATTCAGGGGATTTTTTTCTGAATTTTCACTAAAATTCGTAATTCGTAATTTGTAATTCGTAATTTCTTTGCCACCGGCAAAGACAAAGTCCGTCGAAACATGAAAAAATGGAATATTCAATTTTCCGCATGCTTTTGCCATTTCTCTCGGCGCATCGCGATTCAAACGAAACACATCTTCCCGAACTTCTGGATTCTCCGCTTTTTCTACGTCTGTCCACGCGGCAGAGTTCAAAATTGCATTTGGAGAGATTTTGAGAATTTTGGGAAGAATCTTTTCTGTTTCCCTGAGGTCGAGATCATCGAGGGAAACGGGAATAATCTCAAAATCTTTTTTATATGCCTCAAAAAACTCTTTTCCGAGCATTCCATTGGAGCCGAAGAGAAGGAGTGAAGTTTTCATTTCCTCATGATTTTCTCATAATTTTTGACAACGAATCCACAAAAGAATTGACATATATAATATAATATAGACCCATTTTTCTTATTTTTATGAACAGTATGCGCGTCGTAGAAGTTGTTCTCAACGGAGAATATACGGATCCATCATTCAAGACAGTTTTCGATGGAACTAATTCAAAGGTTACTTTACCGGAAGTCATTAGTAATGACACAAACCAAGAATGGTTTTCAGAATATGTAAAACGTCACATTGAAGATTTACGGAAAAAGAGTGGACTCGATTTTGTAAGAATTGATCTCACCGCCAAATGGGAAAGTGAAAATCCTGAAACTATAACCACCGCTGAAGAAGTATTCAGTGTTTTTTCCGATTCTACAAATTAATTTGCCTCCCCACGCTCGCTCAAGTCTTTTAGACTTGAGCTTGAGCGTCGAAGTCAAAAAGACTTCGACGAGCTTTGAGGAATTTTCATGAGAGCGAATCCAAAAATTCTTCTTTCGTATATTCTTTCACATTTCCACTTTTCACATCATTTTCAGCTTCTTTCATGCTTTCCAAAAAATCATCAGTGTAAATGTTTTCTGCTTTCATGGCATCGGAGAAATCCATTCCACTTTTATATTTTTGAAGCTTTTTGATTTTGACGGATTTTTTCATGTTTAAAAAATTATAAAGATAATGGTGGAGCTAACGGGACTCGAACCCGTATCAATCGCTGTCAAAACGAGTGTTCTGCCAATTAAACTATAGCCCCTAACTCCACCAATACAAGTCTACAAAAAAACTCCTCTTTCAAAGGAGCTCTTTTTGTGACAGCGATTGTCCAAAGACTATAGTCATTGGCACTCGTCTGATTTAACTCTATCAAAATAGCCGAGAAGAATCAATCAAAAATGCTTTTTGAAAAATCCAAAAAAGCCGTGTTTTGAGAGAGAATTCTTCGTATACGAAAGTGTCGACGAGGTTTGACGACAGAATAGAACAGCGAAGTAAATTGCAAAATCCAAAAATTCTGGAAGAATAGGAATATGAAAAAGATTCCTCTTTCGACTTCGCTTTCTTCTGTTCTTCGCACCACGGAGCGTCATGTAAAACTTCTCAAGGAGATCGAAATACAAACTGTTGCCGATCTCCTCACGTATTTTCCCCGCGAATATGAGGATCAAACGCATATTACGCATATTTCGGAAATCAGAGGAGATCAAAAAAATGTTCTGAGAGGTCGATTTTCCATGGTCAGACGCGAACAAACAAGAAATCGCATGATTCTCGTTAAAGCTGTATTTACCGATGAAGATGGAAATAGTCTGGAATGCGTGTGGTTTAATCAGCCCTATCTCCACACAATGATTCCCGCCGGAAAACTCGTAACAGTTGTCGGGAAAGCAAAACTTTCTTTTGGAAAAATTTCTCTTCAAAGTCCGACATTCGAAGAAGTTTCCGAAGAAACGGTGCATACCGGACGCATTGTCCCTATTTATCCCGAACACGGAAAACTGAACACTTCGTGGTTTCGAACCAAAATTTTCCCGCTTCTCGATACGATTGAACCATTTCCGAATCTTCTTCCAGAAGACGTGATTCACGAACAGAATTTTTTGGAAAAACATGAGGCAATTCTTGAAATGCATTTTCCGACATCAATGGAAAAATTGGAAAATGCCAAAAAAACACTCGCATTTGAAGAGCTTTTTCTTTTGCAACTTGCGTCTTTGGATCGTAAAAAAAAGTGGAAAGAAAGCGCTGAAGGAAAAGCAAGAAAAATTCCTCTCGATCCGGAACTTCAAAAACAGTTTTTTGCAACATTGCCATTTGTTCCGACAAATTCGCAAAAAATCGCCATTTTTGAAATTTTAAAAGATTTGGAAAAACCAGTTCCCATGCTGAGGCTTCTCGAAGGTGATGTTGGATCTGGGAAAACACTTGTGGCGATTTCTGCTGCAATTGCCGTAATTTCTCAGGGTTATCAAGTGGCGATTATGGCGCCGACGGAGATTTTGGCTGAGCAGCATTATGAGAAGATAACGGAGACGTTGTCTTTATTTCCATTTCCTCGGACGGGGGAAGCAGGAATTAGGAAGCAGGAATTAGGAATGAGGAATCAGGAATCAGGGGAAGAAAAAGATACTGTTTTTTCCAGGAGTCGCCCGTCCTCGGGCGACCCGAATGAAGGTCACCAAAGGAGGGGTGACTCTTGCTTGACACAGTCTCTTCAGACCGCTCTTCTCACCGGTTCCATAAAAGGAAAAAAACGCGCAGAAATTCTCGAAAACCTTCGGAAAGGAAAAATCGATCTCATTATGGGAACGCACGCGCTTATTGAAGAAACAGTAGAATTCCGAAATCTGGGGCTGGTCATTATTGATGAACAGCATCGATTCGGTGTGAGACAAAGAGAAAAGCTCGTGAGGCATGGATCTCCGCATCTTCTCCAAATGACCGCAACTCCGATTCCTCGAACACTCGCAATTGTCGCTTTCGGTGACCAAGATCTTTCGGTGCTCACAGAAATGCCGCCTGGAAGAAAACCGATTCACACAAAAGTTGTTCCGCCTCAGGGGAGAAGACAAATAGAACTTTTTGTTGAACAAGAAGTGAAAAAAGGTCATCAGGCATTTGTCATTTGCCCGCTCGTTTCTGAATCTGAAAAGATCGAAGCGAAGGCCGCGGAAGAAGAATTTATCAGGCTTAAAAAAGACATATTTCCCCATTTGAAGCTTGCACTTGTGCATGGAAGAATGAAACCGAAAGAAAAAGATCAGGTTATGGAAAATTTTAAAAATAAAAAATTCGATATTCTTATTTCAACATCGGTGATTGAGGTTGGAATTGATATTCCGAACGCAAATATTATTCTCATTGAAGGAGCGGAAAGATTTGGACTCGCACAACTTCATCAATTCCGAGGAAGAGTGGGAAGGTCTGAAATGCAATCGTACTGCTTTTTATTTCCAACAGATCAGCCGACAGAGCGCATAAAGGCGATGGAAAAAATATATGATGGCTTTAAACTCGCGGAAATTGACCTAAAGCTTCGAGGTCCGGGAGAAGTATTTGGCCTCAAACAAAGTGGAATTCCAGACCTTAAAATGGCGTCTTTTTCGGATGGACGTCTTGTCGTAAGAGCTCGTCAAGAAGCGGAAAAGTTTTTGGAAGAAAAGAGAGGATTCTCTGCATTTCCTCTTATTGAGCGCGAGGTTGAACGAATGAATGCGGAGGTTCTCGGAGGAGGATAAAGTCAGTTACAAATTTACGAGAGGGGGGGCGAATAAATTTGACTTAATTTTTTAATTTTGTTATAATACAAATGATATAACCAATACAAATATGAAAAATATCAAAAATCTTCTCCCAATTTTTGGGACACTCCTTCTTCTCGGAGCACTCGTTTTTGGAGTAAGTTTCCTCAGCGGTTCTGAGCTCAAAGGAGACATTCTTGAGAGTACTGGCACATCTTCTCCGCCACTTGACTTTAAAGCTGATGTGTCTTCTGAGCAAAACCCTGATCTGGAAAATGCGAGGAACACTCTCAAAAATGATAAACAGAATTACGACAACAGAGCGAATGAACTTAAAAATAATTTTAGAAACCAAAAGATAGATCTTTCTCTCCTCACCACGAAGATGACAGAATGGAACACTTTCCTCTCACAAATGGAAAGCGCTCTGAATACTAATGATTTCACTACTTTTTGGGATCTTAATAGTAAGGAAGATGAGAAAAATCAAGAGGTGAGCGATGAGTTTTCAAAAGCATATTCATTTTCAAACTTCAGCAATGCGCAAAATAACGCACTCAAAGAAAAACCACGACAACTTCAGGATACGGAAAGACAGCTCAAGGATTTGAAGCGAAACGCGAAAAATGTTGCAGTAGATACGACAGAGCTCGATGCGTACGTCACGCAAATGAAAGACATACTTACGAAAATGCAGGGGCTCGCAAATACGAATACCTCAGGATTAGATTCATCTGCTATTGATGACTTGGGAAAAGACATCAACGATTTAAATAGGGATTTTGATGATGTGAACAGTGATTTTCATGACAAAGTTAATGAATATAACGATGTGGTGAACATTCAAAATCAAATTGAAAACTCACAAAAAAATCTCAAAGACAAGGCAAGGGTTATTAAGGATTTAGAAAAAGAACTGAGCAGATATTCGAAAACAGAATCGGTTGACGTGAAAGAGCTGCAAAATGCACTCCAAAAAATGAAAGACATTTATGCACAAATAGAAACTGCCATTCAGAAGAAAGACATTGATACTCTAAACACTATTGATCAAGACTTCTGGGATGCCAATAATGATGCAAACGATATTCGCAATTCTCTGAATGAAGCAAGTAATAAAGAAAATCAAAAGAAAGACACAGGGCGAATTCTTAAAGAAAAAGAGAAGCAGATAAAAGACATGACTCGTGAATGCAAGAAAGTATCTTGCGAAACTACTGAAACAGGAAAAACGTTCACTCATCTCCAAGAAATCCTCCAGAAAATGAAAGATACTTCAGAGGAAGATGACACACAATCATTTTGGGATGTGAATAGTGAATTCGATGAACTCAGCAGGGAGTTTTGGGATACAGTTTCTCAGAAAAATAATGAAAAGGACTTAACGCGTTGGCTCAAGGATCTCAGCCGTGAAATGAAAGATAAAGGGCGCTGGGTAGCAGATCTTGCGAGAGAAGCAAAGAAAAAAGGCGCCTCTTTTTCTTCAGAAGAAGTAGCTCATCTTCAGGAAGTGTATGAAAAGATGATAGAGACTCTGAAGAGAGCAGAAGAGCTCCTTTCAGGAGGCAAGGGGCAGGAGGCTCGCGATATTATTGATTATGAATTTAACGAACTCAGAGGGGAATTCGATAGTATTACCAATGATTTTGGACAAAAAAGAGAATCAGAATTTATGGGTTTCGAAGTTGAACAAATAGAAAAGGAAATTGAGAGTGCAAAAATTCAGCTTGAAGAAGCCAAAAATGATGGGAAAATAGATGGATCCCGCTTAGAGCTTTGCTCTGGATACATAGGTGAGGCTACAGATCTCCTCGATGGGCTGAAAAAGGTAATGGCGGAGGGAAAAGTCGGGGAACAAGAAGAAATAAAAATCAGATTTGAGAAGATTGGAAATAAGGCGGACAGAGATTGTGGAGAATTCTTTAAAGGAGAGCAAGATGATCATGAGGCATATGTGAAACATTACGTACGCGATGATCTTCAAGGCGTAGCAGATGAAATGTTTCAGAAAATAAGTGAAAAATTGGAAAAACAATTTATGAATAAACTCCTTCAGAACTTGTCTACATATCAAAATAGTATTAACCAGATGATTGAAGAATCAGGATCCAAATGGAAAAAACAGCTTCAGAATACATTTGAAACAGCTATGCCGGTCTGGGATACGATTTCCGGGAAAGAAAATATTGAGCCACTCCTCGCACAAAAAGCAAGACTCCTCAGTGAACTCAAGGCACTTGATGAGAAAGTTTCTGTAAGAACTCAGGAATTGGAAGATCTCCAAAATGAACTCACTGGATATAATTTTTATGGAGAGTCTGCGAGTGAAATACAAGATGAAGTTGAGAATTTTACAGCAGGAATTGAGAATTTTGGCACTGCAGAAAAAGCAGCAAAAATTAAAGAACTTCGAAAGAAAGTCGCAGAGGCAAGAGAAAAATCTCGCGAAGAGAAGTTCAAAAATAAAATTATCCCTTTTCTCGATGCAGATGATGATTCTTGGTTCACGAGATACGTAGCGACTCTTTCTCAGAAAAATATCATCAGTGGTTACAGAGACAAGAATGGAGATCTTACCGGTCAATTTGGACCTGGTGATCCGGTTCTTGTAGGACAACTTCTCAAAATGGCACTGGAAACCGCAGGTGTGGGAGAAGCTGGAGGAACTCCAGATTTAAAATCTGCTGAAGATCATTGGGCTCGAGGATATGTGAAACAAGCTGAAAACCTTGGTCTTAGTATCGTAAAAGATCTCGATAGTTTGGACCGAAAAGCAACACGTGGTGAAGTCATAAGAACGATTTTGGAAGCTGCAGGAATTCATCCAGAAAAAATATCTGCGAGTTCATTCAAAGATGTTCCTGCTTCTCATCCTGATCTTGAATACATTGAAGAAGCCAAAAATCGCGGAATTGTGAGTGGTGATGGTGAATTAAATACTTTCAGACCAGATGATGGTGTGGTAAGAGGTGAAATAGCGAAAATTCTCAATAATGCTTTGAATTCTCTGTTTGGAGACAAAGAAGAAGATACTTCTTCATCTTCTTCCTACAACGATGAGGATAAGTACAAAGAAACCGAACAGAATAAATCTGCGCCAATCGAAGAGGAAGAGAGTAGGTCTGTACCAACTATTTAAATGTTGATCATTGTTAATTTTTCAAGGAGCACGTTTCATGACGGAATGTGCTCCTTTTGGAAGTTATGAATTACAAATTTGGAACTTTTCATTCGTAATTCGTAATGGCTTTGTTGCACAAATAAATTGTACGGGAATAGGAGTATGTCTAAGATGAGGAGGAACAATAACCTCTTTCAAAATGAAAAAGAAATCCTCACTTAGACAGAGATATCGTATCGCAAATTG
>JACRHZ010000028.1 GCA_016220175.1 Candidatus Peregrinibacteria bacterium | reverse complement strand
TCTTTGCATGCTTTTTGACTTCTTTTTCTCTCTCTCCAATGCCTCTTTTGTTATTTCCTGATGCGTTATCTCATTTCTTTTCATAAATATGGGGGAAAATTCTCCCATATTATACATCATTATTTATTGGACTCAAGGTAACAGAAGCAATCGTTCGTTTCCGTGGGGGTCATGCGTCCACGCATGACCTTGCATGATTTTCAGTCACGCCAGGAGGCGTGACCCGCACAAAAAAGTAAATATTTTTTTGTTTGGTTTTAATTTATCAGAAAATTGAGATCCTGGGTCCCATTCGGCTCCGCTCAGGGCGGGCAAGTCCGAGATGACAAAACGGAGAAACTCTATTCGCCCTGGTGGAGAGGACGGGAATCGAACCCGCTCGCTTGGGTCTCAGTCCCAGACGAGTACACCAGTACCCTCCCCATATCACCAGGGCTTTTTATAGGATAGCGGCAAAAATAATATTACAAAAAAGGCACTTCTTGCGAAGTAGCCTTAATTGCTGAGACCCAAGCAAAACAGGAAAGGTTCCTGTGTACTCATCTAGGCTTAGCTATCATACAAAATTCCACTTGAAAATTCAAGATAATGTATGAGTCCACCTAAAATTGCACTCCTGAGGGCGAGAGGATGATACCAAAAACTGAAGAGGAGAACGATGGTTTTTGAAGGCGAAGTGAGGACGTTTGGTGTTGTACCAAATGAGCCATTCAATGAGCTTCGGATTAAATGAGTTAGGATCAAGAAGGAGATGGGAATGATAATTGATGAATTCTTCTTGTATTGTCCTGTTAAAACGTTCCACATGAGCATTCATCTTGGGAGTTTTGGGATACGTGTGATAATGAAGGAGATGAAGCTCTTTTAGTTTTTTTGAAAATTCTTTTTTGAATTCAGATCCATTGTCTGTGAGTACAAAAGTAATGGGGCAAGGAAAAACTATTCGGCACATTCCAAAGAATTCTTCCGCGGCTCGAGAAGCATGTGAACTCGTCGCCCAAGCAAAGGCAAATCGTGAAAAAATGTCTTCAAAAGTAATCACATAACGACGACATCCATCAATTATTCGCTCAATGGTATCTAGTCCAACAAGATGTCCAGGATAGACTGCCTTAAAATCTTTTGGCTTCCTTAAGACTTTTTGACGATTTTTCTTTTTGATCTTTCCAAAATGGGAAATCTTTTGAGGAAATGTTCTCAATCCTCCCATGTCTGCGATTAAACGACCGATCGTACTTGATGATGGACATTGAAGCCCCTTCCGAATACAGAATTCTTGGAGAAGAGGGAATATTTTGTCTTTTCCAAGATTTGGGTGTTCTTCTCTCAATTTTTGAATTTCTCCAAGAACATGAAGAGGCCACAATCGTTTTCGTTTCCTTTTTCGTGCACGAGATTGAGGATTTAAAGATTCCAGCTTTCCTTTGCCTTCGCGAAGTTTTTTCTTCCACAAAAATAATGTTCGTCGCTTCAGATGATACGCATCCATGGTCGCTTCAAGTCCATATTTCTTCCAAAATTCCAAAACCTTTACTCTAAAATTTGCTTCCTCTGTAATCATATACTGATCTTTAAAGGCCAAGTTTGCGACACTTATAAAACCTTTAATACCGGTATATTTACAATGAGTTCTCGGAAAAAATTCCATAAGAAGACGGTTAAGTCCCCTCATTTATGGAGTGCAATATGTATCTGAACTTATGCAGATAATTTTTATATTTTTCATCTTCACTCAGCGCGAATGTGTCGACGATGTCCGACGACACTATCGAATATTGAGAGCAGATAACGAATATATTCTCGGAAAATCACTCCAGAAGATATTTCTTCGTGAGGTTTTTAGAAAGTTCCACTCCCGGCTGATCGAACGCGTTTATTCCAAAATATTCCCCAAGGAATGCAATAGCGCCTTCAAAAAGCAGAAAAAGTTCCCCGAGATGTTCTTCTGAAATCTCAGGAATATGAACAGTAATATTTGGTTTTCCATATTCTGTAAGTGCATCTGCCGTTGCTTTTTTCTCAACTCGCATGAGCTTTGCAAAGCTCGTATTTTCCAAAAAATGTACAGAATCATGAAACTCTTTCGGCAGAGGAATTTCGATGTCTTTTTCAAATTTTTCAACTTCGAGAAAGAGAATAAATTTATCGTTCGGCCCTTCCATGTAGAGCTGCGCCTGCGAATGCTGATCCGTAACGCCAAGCGCATTTACGGGAGTCAGTCCCGTGTGCACTTTCTCCCCATTTTCATTTTTTTCCTTTCCAATTGATTCCGCAAGAAGTTGACGATACCAGTCCGCGAATCGAAAGAGTTTTTGTGCATACGGCATCATCACGGTAATATTTTTCCCTTTTTTTGAAAGCAAATATTGAATGGTCGCGATCTGAAAAGGAAGATTTTCGGAAATATTCTGAGAAAGAAATTTTTCGCGCATCGCCTTTGCTCCATTCAGAAGGTTCTGAATATTCACGTCGATGAGTGCTGCGGGAACGAGCCCTACAGCGGTTAAAACAGAAAATCTCCCGCCCACATTTTCTGGAACAGGAAAAGAGGGGATTCCTTTTTTTTCTACTTCTTCGCGGAGAAGTCCTTTTTTTGGATCCGTAATGAATACAAAATGTTCTTTAAGAACAAGCTTCTTCTCTTCAACTTTTTTTAAAAAATAAAAATATTGCGAAAGCGTTTCTGGCGTTCCTCCAGATTTCGTAATGACGAGAAAAAGTGTTTTTTGAAGATTTAAAACTTCTTCGCATTCAGAAATAAAAACGGGATCAATATTATCGAGAATATAAATCTGCGGATGTGTTCCCAAAAAGAGATTTCCGAAAGCATCTTTCAGCGCAATCATTCCGAGGGAAGACCCGCCAATGCCGAGCACCACAACATAATCATATTTTCCTTTCACCTTTTTTGCGAACTTCTCGATGCTGAGAACGAGCTCTTCATTCTCCAAAACCTCATTCTGATAAAATCCCTGATCGCGTGCATGAATTTTTTCCAAAAATCCTGAAATTCGACTGGATTCCGACTCAATTTCACCCAGAGAAAGTCCATGCGATGAATCTATTTGAGATAGCCCAGAAATATCGAGAGAAATCATAGGAGAGTGCCATTAAAATATTGGAATAGCATTACTTCTTTGCTTTTTTCCAATCTTCCAAAAACTTCTGAAGTCCAATATCTGTGAGCGGATGCTGCATGAGTTTTTCGAGGACTGAGGCGGGCATTGTGGCAATATCTGCACCGATTCTCATCGCTTCCAAAACATGCTGAGGATGTCTGATACTCGCGGCTAAAACCTTCGTTTGAATGTCATAATTCATGAAAATATCGACAATGTCAGATATGAGAGCCATTCCATCTTCATTAATATCATCGAGCCTTCCCACAAATGGACTCACAAATTTCGCTCCGGCTTTTGCGGCAAGAAGCGCCTGAGAGGCGGAGAAAATGAGCGTTACGTTGATGTTAATTCCTTCTCCGCTCAAAATTTTGCACGCTTTTAAGCCTTCCGCAGTCATCGGAAGTTTTACAAAAACATTTTTTGCCCACGTGGCAATATCTCTTCCTTCCTTTACCATCGCTTCCGCATCGGTGGAAAGCACTTCCGCACTTACCGGACCTGAAATAACGGCACAGATTTCCTGCACGCAAGTTTTAAAATCCACTCCTTCTTTCGCAACGAGGGAAGGATTCGTCGTGATGCCATCAACAATTCCGATGGCTGCGTATTTTTTAATCTCTTTGATATCAGCGGTGTCGAGAAAGATTTGCATATTCGAAAAGTAAAATTCACTCCAATTATACCACTCTCTTTTAGAAGATGGGAAAAAAATAAAAGATGTTGTTTCCAAGTCGAGAATTCACTTATTCATAATGTGTCCATAATCGAATAATTTTTACAGTTTTTTCTTTTTTGAGAACTTGATACACGACTCGATGTTGAATATTTATTCTTCGAGAATAAGCTCCACTCAAATCTCCAACTAATTTTTCAAAATATGGAGGCGTTTGGAATGGATTCTTCTTTACAATGTCCAATATGTTTTCTGTTTTTTCACGCAAACCTGCAGATGATATTTTTCTTGCGTCTCTTTGCGCCTGTTTTGTAAATACAATCCGCCACTTTACCATTCGAGAGTATCACTACATTCATCAAGCGAAGTTTTGAGACCTTTTTGAATGGATTGCCTCATTCCTGGTATTGAGAGGAGATAGAGTGTTTCTTGCACTGCATCCCAATCATCTTTTGTAATAATTACAATACTTCCATTTTTGCCAATTACTTGTATTGGCACCTGCCCAGTTCCTGATGCCTTCACAATTTTGTACAAATTTGCTCTCGCCTGGCTTACAGAAAGCGTTCTCATAAAATTTTTCAATAAAAATAGAACGCCTTCATGGTACGATATTCCGTACGACTTTGTCAATACCCTTTTTCCACTCTTTTCCTTGTCGACATAAAAATTTTGCATCTTCTGGATTTTTCAGAATTTTTGCTACTGCCCTTTCCAAAAACACATCGTTTTGAGATCCCTTGATCAAAAGAAAATCTCCTTCGGTAAGAATATTTTTGAGATGTTCTCCAGCAAGAACGGCATTTTCAAAAATGGAAAGCGGCTTTTTTCCCTGCACTCCCTCTGCGAAATGCTCGTGTTCCTTTCCTACAAAAAAGATTTCATCCGCGTATTTCGCTGCAATTTTTCCGAGTTCAAGATGAAACTCTGCGGAATACTTCCCAATTTCATTCATATTTCCGAGAAGCGCGAGTTTCCTTTGAGCAGAAATTTCTTTGAGAGTCTGAAGTGCAGCAGTAGCTGAAGAAATACTGGAATTGTAGGAGAAATCCCAAAGAACACTTCCGTTTTTTCCCGCGAGAATTTTCCCTCTCCCAGGCGGAGGAGAAAAATTTTTCAAAAGTTCAGTACTTTCCTGAAGTGAAATCCCAAATTCCTTTCCCAAAATAATTGCGGGAAGAAGTACGGTAATGTGATAAATTCCGAGAAGTGGCACGCGAAAAGTTGCTGAATCTGTATCATTCTTCACATGGAAAGAAATTCCATCGTCATATTGTTTGATTTCAGTAATCGTATAGTCTGCGTCAGGAGAAGTTCCAAAAGAACAAGTTTTCCCATGTATCTGCGGAAATATTTCACGAATTTTCTCATCATCATGATTGAGAATTGCCATTCCGCCGGATGGAATACTAAAAAGAAGTTTTGCCTTTTCATCTCGAATTCCCTCGAGATTCGGAAATTGACTTTCTCCAAGGTGGATAGGAGCAATTTTAGTAAGAACCCCGTAGGAAGGCTGCGCAATTCGAAGAAGTTTGTCCATATCTCCTGGTGCATCAACTCCATATTCCAAAACAATAATTTCTGGAATTTCCAGTTTTTTCCAAAAGATTCTCCAGAGAATACATATCCATTTCATCGGCGAAGAAAATCCTGATTCGTGTTCTCCAAGAAGTGTGAGAAGAATGCCAATTTCGGTGTTAAATCCTTCTTGACTTGCGAGTACTTTGTACCTGGAACTCAAAACGTGCGCGATTGCATTCTTTGTCGTTGTCTTTCCCACTGATCCAGTAACTCCGATAATTTTTGCACTGGAATTCAGCACCGCTTTCGCCTTCTTTTTGAGGAGGAAGAGAATGAACTTCTGAGCGATCTTTTTCATAGTACGCTGTTAATGGGGGAACATTCAGAAATTTTGAGCATTAAAATCCAAGAGCCTGAAGCCTCCGAACTTCCTCCTTTGCAGATTCATCGTACGGGGAAAGATCAAGAATTTTTTCGTACCATTTTCTTGCTTCAGAAAAACGCTTTGCTTCAAGGCAGGAATCGGCAAGATGATAGAGAAATCCTAAATTTCGCGGATCTTTTTTTACCGCATTTTCAAAACACTCAATAGCAGACTCTAAATTTTGAATTACAAAATACACTTGTCCCAAATTGGCGTACCTTGCGCCGTGATCAACATCAAGCTCTACAGCCTTTTTATAAGCTTCGATGGATTCTTCAAATTTTTTCTGGTTAAAAAGTGCAAGTCCCAAGTTTGTATAAATTGCTGGACTTCCAGAGGTGAGTTCCAGGAGCTCAAGATAGAGCCCTTCTGATTTATGCGGAGAACCAGTTTGGAGATAGAGATACGCTAATTTTTGAAGTGCAGTGACATTCTCTTCATCAAAAGAAAGAATTTTAATAAACAATTTTTCTGCTTCCTCAAGTTCGTTTCTCGCGAGAAAGACCTCAGCTTTTCCGAGAAGCTCATGGATTTCCTTTCGGGGAATTACTGGATCTTTTTTGCGCTTGTGCTCGAGCGCAGCTTTTTTTCGAGCCTCCTCTTCCGCGTCACTCATTTCATCTTCGGCTGTTTTTTTACGCCAGTTTTTATAGGAGAAAATTTTCTTGAAAAAATTCTGAAAATTTTGGAAAAATCCGTGCAGAAGAACATTTTTCGTCGCTCCATCTGGAGAAACATCAGGAGGAGAACTTGGATTTTTCTCAAAAGAAATAGTTTCTTCAAAAAGCAGAGCAACCTCATTTCCCTTTCCTTCGTCTTTCATTGCGCTCTTCATCTGCTCGAGAATGAGTTCCGCGACCTTCTGTTCAAAGGAAGATCCGTACGATGGAGAGAGTTTATCGATCTCGTTTTTCTGTGGAGGAGGCAATACTGCTGCTTCATGGTCATCATGATGAGAAGATTTTTTAAGCGCTTCATGAATTTTAATTTTTTCTTCTCGGCGAAGTTTCAGTGATTGATTTCCAAAGAGAAAAAGAATTCCAGTGAGTGAAGTAAAAAAAGTCCCGATAAGAATTCCAGTCGGCATGAAAAAAAGAAAAGAACATTCGGGGGACATTTTGGAGAAAAATTCCAAAAATGTCGAGAAAAAGAAGAAATTACACAAGTCGAAATACTGAATAATGTCCAGCGTATAAATGTCTTTCCTATACCGATAAAAATAATTCCTCAAGAGCCAATCTTCTGTTGACATTTTTTTCTATTTTTTGTTTTGCAGCATCAATAGCATTCACGAGCTCCACGAGTTTTTCAAATGAGTATTGATCGCCAAGAGAAAGAGATCTCCCAAACGTTTTCTCTCGAAGAAGTGTTCTTAAAAAATGCAGAAATCCATCAAAAAATTCAAAAATTTCTTCATCTTGATCTGGTTTTGATAATTTTTCCGCGAGGGCAAAAAGACGAGGGAGATTCCTGTTTTTGAGAATAAGAGAAAATTCATGGAAAAGCTCTTTTTGAGTATCAAAAAAGTCAGGATCGCTCAGGAATTTCATAAGTCGATCCGATCTTCCCTGGGCTAATGTGAGAATTTTCTCTTTTTTTTCATCGGAAATATCTTCGTGTTCTTCATCGAGTGTTTTTTTTAAAACCGAATTCGGAATAAGTCCCATTTCAATCACCCGAACTCGTGAGATAATCGTCGGAAGGAGGTGCTCTTTATGCGTTGCAGTCATGAGAAATATCGTTTTTTCCGGTGGTTCTTCGAGAGTTTTGAGAAAGGTATTCATAGCCTCTTCTGTCATTCGTTCGATATCTCGAATAATACAGACTTTGTAATCATCATCGGTCTTCTGCCACAGTGGCTTCACAAACTCCAAAACGTCATCTACACCAATTTGATCACTTTTTTTCCCTTTCCTTTTTCGATGCGACTGGTCGAAATTCGAATATTTTGCGAGTTCTTCGAGATCAGCGCTTTTGTCTTTTACCCAGAGTTTATCGACGACGATAGTACTTCTATGAATATTTTTTTCTATGCGAACGCACGCATCGCATGTTCGGCACATATTTTTTTGTTCGCACTGGAGAAGCTCGGCAAACCTCTGAATAACTTTAAACTTTTGAATTTCCCGTGGACCACAGAGGAGATAACTCTGCCCCACGGTCCCATTTTCAAAATCAGCCTCGAGTTTTTCGAGAATTTTTTCGTGTCCAATAATGCGCCAGGAGAACTTCACAAGAATTTTTAATTTTAAATTTTGAAATTCCTAAATAAATTCTAAATCTTAATTTTTAATTTCTAAACAAAAAGAACTCAAATACATCTCTTAACTTTAAAAATTAGAAATTAAACATTAAGATTTATTTAGAAATTTCAAAATTTAAAATTAAAAATTCTTACGAAACACATCCCCGAATTTCTTCCAAACTCTGCACTTCATTTTCCTCCATCCATTCCTCCATTTCCTTCGTCATTTCCTCAAATCCTTTTACATCGCGATAATACACCATTGTTCCCACTCCAACGAGTGTTGCTCCCGCCATAACCATTTCAATGGCGTCTTTTCCGGTTGTCACGCCTCCTGTTCCAATAATCGGAATTTTTACTCTTTTCGCAATGTCATAGACGGCTTTGAGCGCAATCGGGAAGAGTCCCGGTCCAGAAACTCCTCCAGTTTTGTTCGCGAGAATTGGTTTTCTGAATTTGAGATGGATGCGCATTCCGGGCATCGTATTAATTTCGGTAATTCCTTGAGCTCCGGCATCTTCACATGCCTTCGCGATATCAGCAATATTTGGGACATTTGGAGAAAGTTTGATCGTGATCGGAATTTTTCCGACATTTTTTTTTACAATTTTCGTTACTTCCGCCGCGTCCTTGAGATCACATGCGAATGGTTTTCCAAGTTCACTTTCTACATTCGGGCAGGAAATATTTACTTCGATAATATCCGGGTCTAGTTTTGCGATTTCTTCAGCGACCGCTCCAAAATCATCTTTTTTCCCGGCGACGATATTTGCAATGATCGGCGCTTTGCGCTCGGGAATATATTTCCCGAGTTCTTCTTTCGCTTTTATAACGCCGGCGTCTGAAAGTCCAACTGCGTTCAAAAAATAGTGTTCAAATCCCACCATTGTTGGATTTGGATGACCCGGATGCGGACGTAACCAAATGCTCTTTGTCGTGATTCCGCCAGCTCCAGACCTAACGGTATGATGAAACGAATCGCCAGTGACGCCAAGGATTCCGCTCGCAAGAACGAGAGGGTTTGTAAATTCTACGCCGCAGAAGGAAGTTTTAAGGGATGGCATAATCCGCAGGGATTATAGATTATAAATTCTATCCCGCAAAGCGGGATAAATTCTAAATTTCAGAAATGTTTCTTATAATGGGAAAAAACCGTGTTACATGAGTCAAAAACAGCTACAACTCGGCACAAAAATATTCTTGATGATTATCTTTATTTTCTCATCAGTCCATTTTTTGAAAGATATCACGCAAGATATTCTTCGCATACCGACTCCTCTCAATTCTCTTGGGAACATACAAGAAGATTTTTC
This sequence comes from Candidatus Peregrinibacteria bacterium, assembly GCA_016220175.1. NCBI lineage: Bacteria > Candidatus Peregrinibacteriota > Candidatus Peregrinibacteria bacterium. The sequence continues at coordinate 10,967 of JACRHZ010000028.1, read as the reverse complement.
TCAGTTTCCAAATTGGTTTGAGTGGTTTTTCTTTCTCCTCGGAACAGTATCCTTTTTGGTGGAAATTTTTATAATAATTGCGATTCCACTTATTCTCATCAAGAAAAAAACTGATTTCATAAAATATATTGTGGGATCAGTGTGTTTTTTGATTCTCTACTTTTTGTGTGCGGCGCTTTTTGATCCAAAGATTTTTTCCTTTTGATGAAAGTTTGCATTCGAATTACCGATACACATCTTTCCGATGTCCCATATCTAAAATCCAGAATTCAAAATCATGTTCTGATTGCTTTTTGAGTTCGAGAATAAGCCGATATGCTCCAATCCTGAGCCGATGTGTTGCTGGCTCAAAATGTGAAAGCCCTCTCATGACAGAAAGAATGTCATCGTGGTGTTTATATTCGCTCAGTTTTTCAAGAATTCTCTCTTGCACTATCTTTGAAAGTTTTTTGAACGATTTTTCAGCATGTTTTGTAAAAACAAATCGAGTCATTCTTTCAAATTATATAATGAGAGAACTCTTTCCTGACGCTGATGACTTTTCATATTTCTTTTTAAGAGAGTTCCTATTTTTTGCCATTTCAAAATCTTCCATGTACTCGCCAATATATTCATCACACCCATCGAAATAGGGGAGCATGACAATTCGCCCTTCACCTCGATTTGTGACAATGAAGCTTATTTCTTCAATGGATCCGGAAATTTCGCCAATTTTCTGCTGAACATGAGTAGTAGTTATAATCTTTGTCATATATGAGAATATATAGATACATATATATTGTAATATATGTTTCATGGAAAATCAAGGAAATTCCTCTAAAACAAGAAAAACTACAAATGCTAATTTTTCTCAAATACCACAACAGAATTTTTGTGAAAAATTTCTGAATATTCAGTGCTGCTCAGGAGTTTTTGATATGCTAAGTTTACGTTTTCAGTATTGAGAGGCCAGTTGTTTCGATCATTCAAGATGAGGAGAATATATTCACTTTTTTCAACACGAGGAAAAAGATAAATTTCTTGATTCGTGAGATGAGGAACAAATGCACTTTGAGCGCTCACAGAGCGCGCATTTTGAACAGATTGGATTGCCTCAGAGATTTCATTGCGATTTTCTCGAACATAATGGTCTTTATAAAAAATTCTCGAGAGAGTTTCACCATCATAAAAATGGACATGGAGTAAAATGTAGAGATTTGCCATGAGAAGAAGTCCTGCTCCCGAAATTCGAAAAAATGTTTTATGAAATTTGTTTAGAGTAAGAAATGCTCCGATGACAATCGGAGGAGCAAATTCCACTGCGTAATGATATTCAGATCCCCAGTGAATGGGATCATTTGAAAAAAATTTCTGCGCAAGAATCGGAAGAATGATCAAAAAATATTTTGGCTGAAAAATGGCAAGAAAACCTCCAGAGAAGAGAATAAGAATCCACATCTCTAATTTTTTCGGATTATCAAACGCGAGAAGAGCTGTAGAAATAGGATGCAAAAAAATAAATTGAATGACCTCCAGAGGAGAGTTTCCGAGCTCGACATACGGCCAATGATCATACGATCCAGAGTTAAAAAATTGGATTATTTTGAGAGAAACAAAGAAATATATGAGGCTAAAAATAGCGGTATTAAGCGAATGTTTTCGATTCTTTTTTTCGAATATCAAAAATGAAATTCCCATCGCCGCTGAAATGAGCGGCATATTCTCTCGAGAGAAGAGGAAAAGCACGAGAGTGAGATAGTACTATCGCCATCGATTGGTATTGAAAAAGAAGAAAAGCCAAGGAATCATCATCGCGCCAATGACATTGTTATGAAAATCAAAACCAAGAGCGGTGATAATGCCAAAAAACGAGTAAAATGTAACAAGGGCTAAAATGGGAAGCCACTTTTCGCTTTGTTTCGCTTCATATTTCACAACATAAAAAACGCCAATTCCTCCCGCAAGAACAAAAAGAATTTGTATGATGAGAAGCGTATATGAGCCAAAAATCCAAAAAAACGGAGCAAATACAAACAGAAGTATTTCCAGATGATCAGCGAGGAGAGTCGGCACTTCGCGAATCGTATTTGGTCCAAATTCGAGCTCTGAATACTGATGAATCGTCTGATTGAAAATTCCTAAATCAAATGCATTTGTACGAAAATTATAGTGAGGAACAAGAGAAATAATGCCATACAGAAGCGAGAAGAAAACAATAATCAGAAGAATGAGATATTTTATTCTTGATTCTGTATGAGAGAGCACCATTTTAAAGTGGCGATAAATTATCCAAAAATATCAGGAAAGGTACGATATTATTGCATCGTAAGAAGAAAAAATTCAATTATTCAGATCGGGTATTGGAACTTATTTGGAATCAAGAAAGGAACGGCGATAAATCTCCGCGGATATGTTCAGAGTGAGTCGGAACTGAGCGGGTGGATCGACTTTGAAAAATATTCCTCGACAAATCAGAAAATTTTTTGAGATTAAATATAAGAGTCGCCCGTCCTCGGGCGACCTTTCTTTTCTGTCGTCGGACATCGTCGACAGAAAAGAAATTCTTTTCATGTCTCTACGTAGACAAAAAGAGAGAGCATATTTCATGGTCCATTTCGCACGGAAATTATTTTCAATTAAGGTGTATTTATCTTTTTTCGCGAAGGAAATGAAGCGACATGCTTCACGAAGTTACGGCGTAAATACGACATACTTCCTGACCACGACTGTTACAGCATTTCGGTGTCTCTTCCACATTCCTGAACTCGCAGAAATTCTCGTGGCAAGCATTAACTTTTCCAGAGAAAAGTTTGAAGTTTTCATTCATGCGTTCGTCATCATGCCCAATCACTTCCACCTCTTGCTTACAGTAGGAGAAAAATGGAATGTGTCAGAATTTATGGGAGGAATTAAAAGCTTCACTTCGCGAGAAGTTATCAAGTGGTGTAGGAATCACAGAAAATTACATCTTCTCGAATTGTTCCAAGCTTCAGCAAAAATGTACAAGCCATCACATAAATATCAAGTATGGCAGGAGCGATTTGATCATCTCGTGGTTGAGAATGAAAATGCATTCGGAGAATTTTTTGAGTATATCCACCTAAACCCTCTTCAAGAACACTGGAAGCTCGCATCTTCTCCGGAAGAATATCATCTCTCAAGCGCTGGGTATTACTTCCTCGGAAAAGAACCAGTTATCCCGATTACTCCGATTGAATCCTAGGCAGGGTCGCCCGAGGACGGGCGACTCCTGTATAAAGAGTTGAACCCTCGATAGGGTCACATTCCTGTAATAAAAAATATACTACCAACATCGATAGAATTAACTGTACCAAGATAAAACATAAGACTATTTAAATTCGTGTCTTTGGATTTGTATAAGATTTCAAAATTAACCTTAAATTGGATAGAAGTTGCGTTGCCAGTAATTAAAAAGGCTGAGTTGATCTGAATGATTTCGCCCTCAATATAAGCATATCCTTCTTTTTGTAGTGATATCATTGGAGCCTGGGCATCACTCCTATGACTTTGCCCATTTATATTCCTATGAATAGAATAGTTTTTGTTTTTATCATCAATATTTAAATCGATGTAAACATTTACAATTTTATTTGTTGCATTCTTTATTAAAGTTTCAAAATAAAGTTTCTTTGGTCGTAGTTCTTTTTTTACTAGAGAAGAAATTTTGGCAAATGTTACTGATGTAACAGGTTGATTAACTTTAATACTTGATTTATCAGTGAGAGCATTATTTTTCATCAAATTGCAGAGGCTTTTTCTATAATCCCTTATTTCATTCTCAGTTATATTTTTGCTTTGGGAAGTTTTACCATCATATTCATTATGGTGGTTAAGACAAAGAAACACCAAATTTTTTTGGTCATTATTCCTATTATTCTTATCAATGTGCGCAATCTGTCCTTTTTTTGTTCCAAGATCCTTTTCAAGACCAAAGCAAAGGCAACATCTGCGTTTACAATCGATAAGAATTTTACTTTCTGTTGCCTTTGGAATTTTTTTCCTTTTTGTTCCTGCCATAAAAGACAACAGATATTGTATTGGCTGCCCGGGTAGGGATCGAACCTACGAATGGAGGATTCAAAGTCCTCTGCCTTGCCACTTGGCGACCGGGCAATATTTCTGAGGTACTATATCATAACTTTTTTTGAGTGAGGAGATCCCGGATCTCCTCCGCTAAAGCGGAGTCGTCCGGGACGCAGTATCTTTGCGACTCATTCCCTCGCTTCGCTCGTCATTCATCGTAAATTCAACTGCGCTTGAGCGACTGGGCATCAGTCAATTACGAATTACGAATTTCAAATTACGAATTAGGAGTAGGAATTAGGAAATGCAGTGGACAGAGTAGCAAAAAAAGGGAATTTGAAAAATGTTTTTTGCCATCTTCCCTTCTTCCCCATTTTTTGCGAAAATATCCGCTGATGAAACAAAGCTTCTTCTCCCGGCATATTTTTGACAAATTTCGAAAGCAAGAACCGTGGTGGAAGCGTTTTTTGCTCGTGATTTGGACGTTTTTTCTTTCGAGAAAAGGGATTCTTGCTCTTTTTGTTCTCTTCTTCATTTCTCTTGGTATTTGGGGATATGTATCGCTTTCAGAATTTCGTATCTTTTTTGGCGACCTCCCACAAATTCTCGGATTTTGGGGAGAAAAACGCTATCTCCTCCTTCTTGAAAACGAAAATGAGCGTCGTCCTACTGGGGGATTTATTACCAGTTTTGCTGTTATTGAGAGTCGTGGAATTTTTCAGAATCTTCAGTTCTACAATTCAGAAGAAGTGGAGACGCCAAATCCTCAGGTAAAAGCTCCTGACGCGGTGGAACGAGTATTTTCTCGTGATCCAAAATATGCAGGATGGGTCTTTCGTGACACGAATTTTTCTTTCGATTTTAGTGAAAATGCGAAAAAAGCACTTGAGTTTTTGTCATATGATTCACGATTTGCAGATATGCATTTTGATGGAGTTATTGCCGTTGATATGAGTTTTATTACAGATGTTGTTGGTCTTCTTGAACCGTTTTCCCTTGGCGATGAAACACTCACAAAAAAGAATTTCTTTGAACTCCTCGAATTTACTGCTAAGAATTTTGATCTTCATGATGAAGAAGCATGGAGAAGTCGAAAAAATACTCTCTATCCCTTAGCTCATGAAATTTTCAAGAAACTCGCACTCCATCCTGGATACTGGGATGATTTTTTTATCGTGACAGCAAAAAACTTTCAGAACAAACATATTACGGCGTATTTGGAAGATCCTGATCTTCAGGCAAAGTTTTTAGAAAAAAATTGGGCAGGGACCATTCCTTCTCAAAATTTTTGGTCGATAAATTTTGCAAATTTAGGAGGGAGAAAAGTCGATCGCTATCTCCAAAAAGATTTCCATTCTTCTCTTCATGTCGATGAACTCGGAAAAATTGTAGAGAGGTTTTCCATCCACATTGTTCATGAGGGAACGTACAATCTTCAATCTGACCATTATGAGACATTTGTGCGCATTGTTCGTCCTCAAGGGACAGTATTTTTAAATTCAGGCGGAAAATTTGAAACACCTCCGCGTGGAGATACTCGTCCATACGGAGAAGAAATATCATTTTTCCTCACGCTAGATCCCGGAGAGGAAAAGTTACTGCAATTTACGTTTGAACTTCCCGGATCATTTTCGGAATTTCCGGAAAAATCTTTCCTCATTTCTATTTTTAAACAAGTGGGAAGTTCTCAAGATGAATGGGATTTCACTATGAGAGGAGAAAATGACGTTCGATTTTCTGCAGAAGGATGCGATAAAATTCAGTCGCATGAAAATGTTTTCTTTTGCGATCTTTCCGTGAAAATGGATGAATCGCTCGTATTTACGCTCCATCCGGATAAAACTCCACCACTCCTGCAATTTGCCGAATTTTTGACTTCATCTGAATTGGAGATACGATTTTCGGAAGATATTTCTCCTGGAATTCTCCACGAAAACATCTCGCTTCTTACTTTGGATAATTCGTCCGAAGAACTTCAGACTATTCCCATTCAAAAAGTCCGGCAAGAAGGAGAAAATATTTTTCTTGATCTGGAGAAATCAGTAGCGCCCGGCCAGAAAAAATTTCAACTTATAATTTCAAATGTAGAAGATTTGTCCGGAAATTATTTCGAAGGTTCAGAAAAAGGTCTCTTTAAAGCGACAATTACTCGATGAGAATCAGGAGTTTCTTCACAAAATGTTTCCCAAAATATGTCCGATGTATCAGGAAAAAAAATATTACTGACACGATTTCCTCTTGAATCTGCTTGGGGAGGAGAAGAAGAGATTCATCTCCTCATGGCGAAAATACTTCGAAAGCATGGTGGAGAGATGGAAATTTTGACGTCGTGCCCGCATTTGCTTCGCGCATTTCGAAGAGAAAAATTTCAAACTTTTCGAGAAACCCAAAAAGATATCACTTCAAAATCTCAAATTTTTTGGAGCATTCTTTCTGTTCCACTTTTTTTTATTCGCGGAATTTTTTGGCTCGCATATTTCAGGTACGTTCGGAAAATACGGAAAGTTCTTTTTCTCACCCTTATTGAAAAAGTTTGTTGGACTCAAATTGCTCGAGTTTTTGGTATGAAAGTTTTTTGGGGACATCATGCGCCCATCGGAAAATGGCTTTCTCGGAATCCATATTTTTTCATTTGGAAATTCTTTTCCAAAACTGTGGAAATAGTCGTGCCATCCGAGTTTATGAAAAAATCACTTTATGATTTGGGCGTTCAAAATTCTCGAATTCAAGTTCTTTTGAACACGCTTCCTTCCGAGAAAGACAGTTCACAAATTTTATTGAATAAAAATTTTGATCAAGAGTTTCAGGAATTTATTCTGAAAAAAATCAGAGCTCCACTCGATATCAAAAATACAATTTTTATCGGAAGCGCGAGCAGACTTTCTCGGGAGAAGGGGATTTGCGATCTTGTGAGTGCAGCCGAAATTGTCCTCCAAAAATGTCCAAATGCAATTTTTCTTTCAGCCGGAGAAGGACCTGAAAAAGAAGCACTTGAGCGCACTCTGAAGGAGAAAAAAATGGAGACGAAATATTTTTTTCTCGATTTTTTGGAAGGTCTGGAGATGAAGATTTTTTTTCGAGGGATTCATATTTTTGTTCTTCCGTCACATGAAGAGCCATTTGGGATTGTTCTTCTCGAGGCGATGTCAGCAGGAAAAGCAGTGGTGGCATATTCTACCGGTGGAATTCCTGATGTCCTCGGAAACAAAAATTTTGGTCTTTGCTCAAGTGGAAATATTCCTGAACTTGCAGAAAAAATCCTCACCTTGAGCCAAGATGATGAGCTCAGAAAAGAATTAGGAAAAGAGAATTTTGCTCGATATCAAAAAGAATTTGCTCCAGAACTCTTTGAGAAAAAATTTGGACAAATTTTCTCTTTATATTGAAGCTCCACAAATAAATACAATTTTTCTCAGTATTTCTATGAACACAAAAATTATACAAATATAATAATGACACTCACAACAAAGCTTCGCAAGCCATTCTTTTTGACAGAAAATATGTCTCGGAGGAGACTCGTGAGTGAACTTCTGCGGCGCTCGATACCTCCTGTCCTTCACTACTCTCTTCAGCACGCATAGGGGAAATACGTCTTTTAGATATGGTTTTCCATATCATCGGCGTTCCCCACCTTCCTCACTTGGGGGTTTAGTGATGAGGGACGCTCGGCGCCCGCGGAAGCGGTGTGTTCAAAATATCCCTCGAATGATCGTTTTTGCTCCAAATACCACTTCAGAGATAAAGGAATTTTTTGTATTTCAAGTGGGAATATGAGATGATCCGAATGAACTTTTGCTCTCTCTTATGGCAAAAACACCAATGCGCCCGAAATTTTGGTATCTGAAGCAATTTAATTTATTCGAAGGAATTACAGATTCTGATCTCATGGCGATTGAGAATTTTACGATTGAACATTATTTGGGGAAAAAAGAACTCGTTTTTGAGCCAGGAAGAAAGCTCGATACGGTGTATATTTTAAAAGAGGGCGAGGTGATACTCTATCAAGTACATGAAGGGAAGAAGATAATTCTCGATATTCTGAAACCCGGGTCATTTTTTGGGAATATTTCTCTGAATCCAAATGAACAAACCACTCATTACGCTGAAGCAAGCGATAATATACGTATTTGTGCGCTTTCAACAGAAGCATTTCTTGCGGTAGTGCGGCGATATCCAGAAATAGTCCTCAGACTTCTTCAAATGGTTACGGAAAAAATGCGCGAATATGAAGACCGTATTAAGTCCACAACGGTTTTAACGGCGAAGGAACATGTTTTAGAGGCAATAAAAATCATTCAGCGAAACGATGAAAGGAATTTTCTCCCGAGAATTCTGCGGAAAAGGACAAAAATTACTCATGAAAAACTCGCATCTTTTACAGGACTTGCCCGTGAAACCGTTACAAAGGCAATTTCTGAACTCGAGAAAGAAGGAAAGTTAAAAGTAGATGGACGCAAAATAATTTCCGATGCCGAAAGCGTCCAATAATTCGTTTTACGATCTGAATTCCCGAGACTTCTCCTCTACAACTGACTTCACGAGTTATGTGGTTTTTTTCCCATACACTTTTTCAGATATTTTCTTTCCCGTTTTACTCATGGCAAGTCCTCCTTTTGCAGTTTCACGAATATTTTCATTCATGTTTTTGGCGATGTTATTCATTGCTTTTACGACTTCATCAAATGGAACAATACTCGTAATCCCGGCGTAGCTCATATCACTCGCAGTCATGGCGTGCACGACACCAAAAGCATTTCTTTTTACACACGGGACTTCCACAAGTCCTGCAATGGGGTCGCATGCGAGTCCGAGCATATTTTTGAGAGCAAGTGCAGCGGCATTTATGCATCGTTCTGCGGAGAGACCTCGCACTTCTGAAATTCCTGCAGCTGTCATCGCTGCAGATGCTCCTACTTCCGCTTGGCATCCTGCTTCTGCCGCAGAAAATGTCGAAATATTTCCAATAATAACACCAATACCGGCTGCAGTAAGAAGACCTCGAACAACTTCTTCTTCCGCGAGATGCAAGTTTTCTTGGAGTGCCCAGAGGCAACCTGGAAGAATTCCGGAAGATCCGGCTGTTGGAGCAGCGACAATTTTTCCCATGCATGCGCTTACCTCCATGACTGAAAGTGCATACTCCGTTGCTTTCCTCATGAGTTCGGAAAGGAAGATTTCTTTCCCACGCAAATTCTTCATGAGTTTTGATTCTCCTCCTACCATTCCGCTTTTCGATTTCAGTGTTTTTTTCTGCCCTGCACGAATAGATTCTCTCATGATGAGAAGACGTCTCCTCATGTTTTCGAAAATTTCTTCAGAAGAATGTCCCGTAAGTTCCTTTTCCGTTTCAATAACGACATCAGAAATGCGCGTAAATTTGTTTGCCTCGATAATTTCGAGGAGTTTTTTTGCCGAATAAAATTGAAAAGACATCTCGGGGAATTATAAATTATAAATTTTGAATTTTAAATGGTTTTTTAATCTAAAATCCAAAATTTAAAATCTAAAATTTTTTAAAGTCCAACTTCGGTAAAATGAGAAATGTGATTCACAAACCGTGCCCAATGCACTCCTTCAAAAACTTCAATTTCGTGAACGATAGGAGTTTCAAACTGTTCGCGAATCTCAATGTCAATGAGAGATCGATCTTTATATTGAGTAGTCTCCATTTTTACGATGGTAATATTTTGCTCTGCAGCGTACTTCATGATATGGCTTAAATTAAATTTTGTATTATCGTAACAAATGAGGAGTGAAGAGTATGATCCCGTGAGGGAAACATTGACCTTGTCGATCTCAGAGATTACGACTTTTCCTCCTCCGAGCGATGAGCCAATGATTCTCATTCGATCATTTCCAGAGTACAGCACAAAATCTACGGTATTTGGATGAAAGCCGTTCCCGAGATTCGTAGGAACAACTTCAATCTCAATATGAGCTGCTTTTGCTTTTTTGAAAGCATCTTTCAAATTTGTATCCGACGGCAACATCCCGAGGATTCCACCAACAAGAGCAACATCGGTGCGATGTCCTTGATATACTTCTCCAAATGACCCATGAAGGCGGAGGACACACTTTGTTGGCTTTTTTCCAAAAATGATGCCCGCCATATATCCGAGTTTACACGCACCGGCGGTGTGTGAACTCGATGGACCCATCATCACTGGACCGATGACGTCGAAAATACTCCAAGTGTCTCGCATAAAGGAAAAGGAAAGTCGGTGGAATTTTACAGAGTGGAAAGACATGTGACAAGCATATAAAACAGGAAGTAGGAAGTAGGAATTAGGAATAAGGGAGTTCGGAATGAATTTGAGTTGAGTTCCTTTCACTTTCATGGCACAATTCCCGAGATTTTTTTCATTTCCCATGAGTTCATTTCAGGAAGTAACCGCTCGGGCAGCGGAAAAGCTTGGAGAAGCCTTTGAAAATTATAAGGCGACAAAAGACGCAAGAAAAAAACTCGAAAAACAGCTCAAGAAACAACTGGAAGAAGATCCGCACTATTTACATCTTCTGGACTCAGAAAAGCAGTTGAAGAAAAAAAGAAGGGAACTCAGTGAAGAACTCGCGGATGTAAAACATCAACAGGAGCTCATGATGAAAAATCTTGATGAATATGAAGACCTTGAGGGATTTATCGAAAAAACAGAAGGAGCGTATATCGCCAGGAAAACAGAAGTACTCGAATCTCTGGCGCGTGAACTTTCTGCTCAAGGAATTGCCGCAGAAATTCATTTTAAAAATGGTGATCTTATGCTTATCATCTCGAGGAAGAAATAGTTACAATAATTTTGAATTATGAATGGCTTTGTTGCACAAATCATAATATAGAGACTCAGGAAAGAGCAATTTTCTTTTTCTAAGGTTTTCATACTATTTTGTAACTTTTTGGCATTCCGAGAGCAGTCATACTATTCAAAGCAGAACATATAAGAAAAGAT
>JACRHZ010000027.1 GCA_016220175.1 Candidatus Peregrinibacteria bacterium | reverse complement strand
TATCTCTGTCTAAGTGAGGATTTCTTTTTCATTTTGAAAGAGGTTATTGTTCCTCCTCATCTTAGACATACTCCTATTCCCGTACAATTTATTTGTGCAACAAAGCCATTTTGAATTATAAAAAAATTCCCTTAATTCAAAATTTAAAATTCAGAATTTAGAATTTGTTCTGCTCTATCGCTTCATTCGAAAGACGATCGGCGTGGGAGTTTTGTTCTCTCGGAATATGCGCAAAAGAAATTTTTTGGAAATGAGTTTGAAGAATTTTTGTCTTTTCAAAAAGTATGCGTAAATCCGGATTCTTTACCTTGTATGCGCCATTCATCTGCTTCACTACGAGTTCAGAATCGAGAAAACATTTCACTTCCTGCATATTCATTTTGTGCGCAGTTTCGAGTGCCAGAAAAAGAGCAGTCCATTCCGCGATATTATTTGTAGCAATACCGAGATATTTTCGTCCTTCATACAGAATATTTCCGTCGCTATCCGTAATGAGATAGCCTGCACCAGCTTCTCCTGGGTTCCCTCGTGATGCTCCGTCTGAAAAAATATAGACCTCTTTGCAAATTCCATTTTTTTGCTCGGTGACTTTGTTTATTTTTTGATCATCTTTTTTAAGGGAAAACCCATGACCCAGAAGAAAATCCCCTCTTTTTTCTCGGGGAATTTTCTGAAGCACGTGCGCAATGTCATCGGGGAGTTCAACAAATTTCATGTTATTTTTCTTCTGTTCCATATATTAAAAATTTCTTCATTTCACTAATTCTTTTTCCGAGCATAATACTCATAAGAGATCTCGTGACGGTGATAGCCGTGAGCATCGAAATCACAATTCCCATGGCGAGAGCCACTGCAAATCCTTTGATAACGGCAGATCCAAATATCCAAAGAATACAACACGTAATGAGAGAAGAGAGATTTGAATCTCGTACAGAACTCCATGCTCTTTCAAAACCAATTGCAGATGCTGCTGAAAAACTTCTTCCATTTCGTAATTCTTCTTTTATTCGTTCAAAAATAAGAATATTCGCGTCAACTGCCATTCCAACAGAAAGCAAAATCCCTGATACTCCTGCAAGAGTGAGTACCATTGGACTATGAGCGATGAATGTCACCATAATTGCGAGAATGAGCGCAATAAAAAGGGAAAGAAATTCATTTTTCTCGAGAGATGAAAATGAGTACATGCTCGTCGTAAAGACGACAACTCCGAGGACTGCCGCGAGACCAAAAGAAAGACTTGCCTGCAAAAGGAAAACGATAAAAATCGAGTAAAATCCGAGTGCGAGGACGGCGATGAATCCGAGATAGCGATAGAAAAAAATCATAAAAATAGAGAGGAAGAGGAATCCCAGCATTCCCGCCTGGAGGGATTTTTGAAGGGCTTCACTGCCGAGTGTTGCACCAATTTTGAACTGCCCTTTTTCCACAAATGGGGCCGGCGTAGATCCTCCATTGAGTTCTCTCGCGAGTTCAACTGCCTGTTTTCTTGCTTCAGTAAAATTCGAGATTCCCAAAGTTATTACCGCAGCCCCGCCAGATATTTTTTCCTGAATTGTTGGTGCTGAGATGAGGACTCCTCCCACGAAAATTGCCACTTGTTTTCCAATATTTCGACCAGAAACGTCTTCAAAAAGCTTTGAGCCCTCATCATTGAAGAGTATTTCCACAAGAGGCCTCTTGGTATTCGGATCACTTCCCACTCGTGCCCTTTTAAATTGAAGCCCTCCAAGACCGGTATCTTTCCATCCCGAAACATCAATGGCGAATACAATTTCAGAAACGGTGAGCTTTTCTTCTTGAGTAGTGGTGGTTTTTTCAGAAAGTCTTTCTTTGATAGCGTCTATCTTCGCCCGAGTATCTTTTGTCGATTTCAGAACGTAAATTCCCGAAACATGCGTTTCAATTTGATTTGGTTCTGCGGGAACAATACGAAAAATGGCATATTCGGTATCTGTTTCGAGGACATCGGATATTTTCCCTTCATCCAAATTTAAAAGTGCCCCTTGGTATACCTCCGGAACGGAAAGAAGCGAAGGAAATGTCGTAGTCTCTGATTCTGTCGACGGTTTTACTGTAACGTCTTTGTTATCGAGTGTCACTGCTACACCATTCTCTCCCTCAGGAGTCGAGGATTTCGCTGAAACCATGTCTGACCTTTCCGACACTTCTTTTTTCACAGCTTCAAAATCTTCTCCTTTTTCTTTTTGTTCTCTTGTGGCCATTTCCTTTTTCAGAACTTTCATGACGACATTTTCTGTATTTTCTACAGCTTCATATCCACCATTTGCATTTTGTTTGAGACTCGTTATTTTACGTTCTAAGATTTTCGGAAAAACGCTCTCTGGTGCGGCATTCCAAATTTGCTCATGATCCTCGGGGAATGAGGAAGTGACTTCATCATTCCAGTATGTCTTTTCTGGCGTAAAGGTAACATTGTCATCTTTTTGTCGAATTTTTCCCTGATTTTCAAAAGTTTCCGGAGTAATCGTCTTCAGAAATTCGTCTGCCTTAGCGCGCAGTGCCGCTTTTTCTTCATCGGTTACGTTTTTATCCTGACGTTCCTTAAACTTGAGATCAATTACTTGCTGGAGTGCATCAAGTGTCGTTTCATTGTCGAGATCACTCGTTATCTCAACGATAACATGTCTTTCCTCATTGTAATCAGCACTATAGATATTGAGCTCACGCGTTGCGGTTGGGTCAATTCTCCCTCTGAGGACTTCCCCAATGGATTCAACGACCGTTGCGGGATCTCGATCATTATCAGGATCATTATCGGCATTTCTTTTTTCCACTTCAGATAAATCCACCAAAAAATCAAATTGCCGACCACCAACAAGATCCAGCCCGAAATTTGGTTTTTTTGCGAGTAAATTCTCTCGAATACTCGAAAATGGAATCTGTTCTTTCCAGCTCTTCGGCATAACATACGCCCCCATAAAAGCAACAATAAGAATGAGCGCAAGAGTTTTGAGAACGCGTGATGAGATGTTCATGGATGGAGTACAAAGTACGAAAAATCCTGCGCATTTTCACAGAAAAGTAAGAATTCCGCAAGAAAGGAAACGTTGACTTGTTGTATAAATAATTTATTTATATATAAGAAATTACCCTGGCGGAGAGGACGGGATTCGAACCCGTTGAATTGGGTCTCGAATCCAAAACAGTGCACCTGCACTCTCCCCATAAAACCAGGGCAAGAACATTTTATTTTATACGAAGTAGTAAACAAAAAAGCCACCCGATGAAGAGTGACCTTTTGTCGAGACCCAAATTTTACAGATTCAATTCTGCACTGTTTTGGAGTACTTAAATCATATCGAATATCATGTGAATTTTCAAGTCCAAATATACTCTTTTCTGTCGACGAAGTCCGTCGATAGAAAATGTGAACACGGATTTTTATCTATACTTTATTTCATCCAAAATTTTTCTCCTTCAATTGCTTTTGGCAAATTTTTGATTTCCTGTGCTTTTTTTGGATCGCTGTGGGGATAGACATATCCTTTCCCATATCCGAGTTTTTTCAAGAAATCGGTCGAGGCATTTCGAAAATGCAGAGGAATTGGGAGATTCCCTGATTTTTTAACTTCTTGAAGCGCAGCATTAATGGCAAGGTACGCGGTGTTATCTTTTGGAGCATTCGCGAAATAAATGGCGACATGTGAAAGGTTTATACGAATCTCTGGCATTCCAATTTTTTCTGAAGCATGAAATGCAGACATTGTGAGTGGAAGTGCTCGCGGATCTGCGAGACCAATATCCTCCGAAGCAAAAATCACCATTCTCCGAGCAAGAAAACGCGGATCTTCTCCGCCTTCAAGCATTCGAGCAAGATAATACACCGTCGCGTCAGGATCAGAAACGCGCATGCTTTTGATAAATGCGGAAATCGTTTGGTAGTGTTCATCGGCATCTTTATCGAATCTGAGAGTTTTATGCTGAGCAATGTTTTCGAGATCTAAAAGTGAAATTTTTTCAGATGTGGATGATTCTGAAACCGCTTCAAGAAGTGTGAGCATAATGCGCGCATCGCCATTCGCAAAGTCTGTTAAAAAACTTTTTGATTCTTGATCTAATTTTTTATTCAATAGGAGAATTCCCTTCTCTAAAATTTCTCCAAGAGCGAAGTCACTTAGAGCCTTCAGAAGAAAAACTCTCACCCGTGAAAGCAGCGCCGAATTCAGAGAAAAAGATGGATTTTCTGTCGTAGCGCCAATGAGAAAAAATGTCCCTTTCTCCAAATACGGAAGAAGGACATCTTGCTGTGATTTGGTCAGACGATGAATTTCATCAATAAAGAGAATCGTTTTTTGCTCCTTGAATTCTAACCGATCAGCGCTTTCTTTTGCGATTTTTCGCATATCTTTCACTCCCTGTTCAACTGCAGAGAACGGCTCAAAGTGGACATTTTTTTCTTCTGAAAAAATGCGGGCAAGAGTTGTTTTCCCTGTCCCTGGCGGTCCCCAAAGTACAAAGGAAATCATTCCTTCATGCTGGATAAGGCTCTGGAGCGGCGCACCTTCTTTCGTCAGATGTTCTTGTCCCACTACTTCTGAAAGTTTTTTGGGACGAAGTTTTTCCGCAAGCGGATAAGCCTTTTGCCGATTTTGAGAAAAAAGAGAAGCCATCAAAATTTTTAATTTTAAATTTTGAAATTTCTAAATAAATTCTAATTTCTAATTTTTAAGACTGATACGTTCATCTAAGTGTTTTTTAAATTAAACATTAAGATTTATTTAGAAATTTAATCCCGTAATGCGCGACAAAATTCAAAATTTTCCTCTCTATCTCCTTACTTGAACACACTTCCACCTAATTCATTTCCACCAATTCTCCGGATTCGTCCGAAATTCCAAAATCTTTTCCACATCATCTCGAGAAACACTGCCTCTTTCCGCCGCGAGTGGAATTATTTCTGAAAATCCTGTGAGCGAAACAAATGGAATATTTTCACGATGAAAATTCTCCTCACATTTCGGAAGCTCCCAACTCATAATCGCGATGACTCCGAGAATTTCTGATTTGCCTTCATGCTGAATTGCCTGAGCTGATGCAATCGAACTTCCTCCAGTCGAAAAAAGGTCTTCCACCAGAACGACTTTTGAGTTTTCTGGCAAATATCCTTCAATTTGTTTCTTGGCGCCGTGTTCTTTTGGCTTCGGACGAATGTACACCATCGGCAAATCCATTTCCGCAGCGACAAATGCTGCCCAAGAAATCGCAGCGGTTGCTGTCCCCGCAATCACTGTTGGTTTCCAGCCAATTTCATCAATTTTCTGAACATATGCTTTCACAATCTGTTCCCTTTCGAGGACATATCCGGTCATGAGCCGATTATCACAATACACGGGAGAAATAATCCCACTCGTCCATTGAAAGGGAGGTTCAAGAGAAACTCGCACAGCATTTCGTCTGAGAAGAATTTCAGCAATATGTTTCATGAAGTATGAAAAGATCGAATGCAGTGTACGAATTTTTGAATAATTTGTCACGAAAGCGCAGCTGAATTTCTTGCATTTTCCTGGAAAAACCTGAGAATGGAAGCTGCGATTTTTTGCTGGGAGTTTCGCATGTTTCTTCACAAATTTTTTCTTCGGACTGGCTTTTTTTTTCTCCTTATTCTTTTCCCAGCGGAAATGAGTGTATTTGCAGCAGATGAAATCCCAATTCTCTGGAAACAGAATTTGACTCTAAAGCATGAATACAGATCCTACAAGCTCGACCTCAATAAATATGCTGACCAATTTTTTATCAAGAGG
Source organism: Candidatus Peregrinibacteria bacterium (assembly GCA_016220175.1). NCBI lineage: Bacteria > Candidatus Peregrinibacteriota > Candidatus Peregrinibacteria bacterium. The sequence goes on along the minus strand of JACRHZ010000027.1, from coordinate 9,033 downwards.
AAAAATACTCAGGTTTTAACTGATCCTCTTCACCAGAATACATTTTGTACCAATGACTCCAAAGAATCTCCTGAGGAAAAATGGGAACTCAATATTGAGGAATTGAAAAAATTTCTCCGCGAGGATGTTGCTCCCAAAATACAGAGTACGCCGACGAATGTGACCATTTCCCGTGACGAAAAAGGAAATATTATTTTTGATGGATACGCTACATTTGGGGAAGAACTTGATATTGATGTCAGCACAGAGATGATCCAAAAAGCAATTCTGAGTGGAATTGATAAGGTAACTCTTTTCGTAAAAAAGACTGATCCAGAAATCACAGTGAATGATGAAGAACTCAGATCTCAGGGAATTCAAAATCTCATTTCTGTAGGATGGAGCGACTTTTCGCGATCTCCTGTAAATCGAATCCACAATATTGGGGTGGGAGCGAGTAAAATCAACGGCGTTCTCGTGCCAAAGGGGGAAATTTTTTCTTTTGATCGTTTTCTGGGGAACGTGGACGAGAGCACTGGGTATAAAAAGGAACTTGTTATTGTAGGACCACAAACTATTCCCGAGTATGGTGGAGGACTCTGCCAAGTTTCCACCACCACGTGCCGAGGAGCGATGATTGCGGGATTTCCTATCGTTCAGCGAAAAAATCATTCGTATCAAGTTACATACTATTCTCCGGTTGGAAGCGACTGCACTATTTATCCGCCTTCAGTAGATTTTAAATTTCTCAATGACACAAATGGAGCAGTTTTAATTCAAACGCGTAAGGAAAAAAATGAACTTTTCTTTCACTACTATGGCACCCGAGATGCGAGAAAGGTTGCCATTTTAGGACCATATACAAAAAAACCAGTGGCAGTTCCGCCTCCAAAATACACCACCTCTTCGAATGTTCCTCCCGGAGAGACAGAAAAACTCTCTGGAGAACATCCGGGAATAGATGCAACGTGGTTTCGGCAAGTGACGTATCCTCCGAAGGAAACAAGCGAGAACACCAAAGGAGATCGACTTATTGTTACCATGGCGAACAAAATATCTCCTGAACTTGCTCTCAAAATGACTCAGGAAAATATTTTCTGGCAGACATTTTTTTCCCATTACGAAGCTCGCGGACTCTGGGTGGTAACTGGAGCAGAAAAACAACCGGAATCTCCTGCTCCAGAAGTTGTTCCTGATGGGAACTGGCTATAAAGTGTAAAACGAAAAGTGCAAAACAAATTTATATGTAAGAGATATTTTCTAACCAATACAAAAATGTTTTATTTTTTACTTTGCGCTTTGCATTTTACACTTTGCACTTGTAGATAAATTCCAAAAATTCATATACTACTTCACGATACTTCTCAAAACGTATGTTTTCTCAACTTTTCTCTCCCAAATCTGTCGCGCTTATCGGTGCTTCCGCAACGCCCGGAAAGCTTGGTTTTGATATGCTGAGTAATCTCGTCAATTCCGAATATTCCGGGGAAATATTTCCCGTAAATCCAAACGCTAAAGAAATTCTTGAAAAAAAAACTTTTGAAAGTGTGCGAAAAATTCCTCAAAAAGTTGACCTAGGGATTATCGCAGTCCCAGCTTCTTATGTCGAGGAAGTCGTGCGTGAATGTGCCGAAAAAAAAATCCAGAATCTCATTATTATTTCTGCGGGATTTAAGGAAATCGGAGAAGAGGGAGAACAAATGGAGCAGAATATCCAGAAAATTATTAAAAAACATAAAATTCAACTCATAGGTCCAAATTGCTTGGGAATACTGAATCCTCATGCGGATTTAAATGCTTCGTTCGCGGAAGGAATGCCAAAAAAAGGAAATGTTGCTCTTATTTCGCAATCCGGAGCTATGGCCGTCGCAATACTCGATTGGGCAGCGGAAGAGAACATTGGTTTTAGCAAAATTGTCAGCCTCGGAAATAAAGCCGGAATTACAGAAAATGATCTTCTCGAGTACCTCAAGAATGATGCCGATTCCGAAGTTATTCTCCTCTACCTCGAAAGTTTCGCTCATGGGAAAGAGTTTCTCGAAATTGCTTCTGAGGTTTCACGAAAAAAACCAATTATTGTGCTCAAATCGGGAACATCAGAAGAAGGGACGAAGGCAATTCGATCACATACCGGATCACTCGCGGGATCAAACACTGCAGTAGAGACCGCACTCAAACAATCGGGGTGTATTCGTGCAGGAAGTATTGAAGATTTTTTTGATTATGCACGAGCAATGAGTATGAAACCTCTTCCGAAAGGAAATCGCGTCGCAATTATCACAAATGCCGGAGGTCCGGGTGTGATTTCAACGGATGCGGTAAGTGAATCTCATTTTCTCAAGATGTCACATTTTTCGCCTGAAACGACACAGAAATTGGAAAAATCTCTTCCAAAAACTGCAAATATTCTGAATCCAGTTGATGTTATTGGTGATGCCCTCGCAGATCGATATGAATCTGCACTCAGTACTGTTTTGGATGATGAAAATGTAGACATGGCGCTCACAATTCTGACACCACAAGTAATGACACAAAAAGAACAAACGGAGCGAATTATTGTAGAAATGCAGAAAAGACATCCCGAGACTCCACTCTTCGCCTCGTTTATTGGAGGGAAAAGCATTGCATACGCGGTGGAAAAACTCCACGAGGATCGGATCCCCCATTTTAAGTCCCCAGAAAGAGCTACTGCAGCAATGGAACAAATGGTAAGACTCAATATGTGGAGACAAAAAATTCATAAAAAACAAAAATTGCCTCCTCTATCAAAAAAAATACAATCTCTCCGAAAAAAAATCGCCACTTTCGCAAAAACTTCGTCACAACTTTCTCCAGAACTTTCACATGGTCTCTTAGATCACTATCATATTTCTCTTCCTCCTCTTGAATTCGCTCAGAATGCAAAAGATGTTGTCGAATTCGCGTCTAAAATTGGATTTCCTGTCGTCCTTAAAATTGCCTCCGATGATATCATTCATAAAACTGATGTCGGAGGAGTGAGACTTGCTTTGAAGAATGAAGGAGAAGTAAAAAATGCATACACTGAAATACTCCATAATGTTCGAAAAAATGTTCCAAAAGCAAAAATACGAGGTGTCCTCGTTCAAAAAATGTATCATTTCGGAAGAGAGGTCATCATCGGAATGAAACGCGATTCTCAGTTTGGTCCAATCATTATGTTTGGACTTGGCGGAGTGTATGTAGAAGTCATGAAGGACGTTTCGTTTCGAATTGCTCCGATCGGTATTTCTGAAGCGCGAGACATGATTCAGGAAATTCGGGCAATAGCGCTTCTTAAGGGCGTACGAGGCGAAGCTCCAGCCGATATTGAAAAACTTGCCGAGACCATCGTGCAGATATCTCGGCTTTCTCTCGAAATTCCTGAAATCAAGGAACTCGATATTAATCCGCTTCTTGTACTTTCAAAAGGAAAAGGTGTTTCTGCCTTGGATTCACGTTTTCTTTTAGGATAAATTTTTAGTACAAGAATACATATTTTATACATTTTTATTATTTTTCATGAAACTCCAAAAATCTTCTGAGAATGCAAAGCATGCATTTTGGTATCTGACCAGTTTTTTCACTCTCACGATGTCCTCCATAGGAATAGGGATGCTTCTCTTTCAAATTGTCGACTATTTTTTTTCGAACGATTTGCAAAACTGGTATTACTACAATTTCCAAGAGATGTTGAAAACGGGAATTTCCTTCGCTAGTATTACCGCTCCGATATTTTTTTTCAGCACTCGCTACATAAACAGAAGCCTTTCTCGAAAAGATCTTGACGAGGATTCTGCCCTTCGGAAGTGGCTCACATATTTTATTCTCTTCGGAACTGTAGTCGTAAGCATTGTGACACTCGTAACGCTTTTGCGTTCGCTCCTTGACGGTGATTACACCATCACATTCCTTTTGAAAGTAGCGGTAGTATTCATCCTTTCGGGAACAATTTTTCTCTACTATTTCACCGATATGAAAAATAAATCCGAAAAAAGCAGACTACAAAAAAATAAAATTTGGACATACATATTTTTGGTTTTGATTCTTGCTCCTCTTACGTGGTCAGTTTTTATGATTGAAAGCCCAAGCAAAGCGAGAGCGCGGCAGAAAGATGAGCAACTCTCTCAAGAAATTATAAATATGAAATACGCAGTTGAGAGTTATTATGTAGACCATCAAGCACTTCCAGAATCAAAAGATGTATTTGAAGGAGGCAAGTACTACTTTCCAAATTCTAAATATTTGAAAGAACAAAATCTCGAGTACAAGAAATTAGAAGCCGAAAAATATGCCCTCTGTGCAAATTTTGAAACAAATACAAAGCAAAATCCAAGGACAGCATATACCCCGTATTATGGAGCCGAAGAAAATGGCGCTTGGATTCACGAAGCGGGAAATACGTGTGTTTCATTTGCCATTTCAGAACAAGTGAGGGCAACTCCCCCACCAATAAAAGTTCCATCTGAATTCTAAATCATGAAACGAAAAATTCAGAAAAATACTTGGCAAACATTGGCTCAGGAATTGAAAAAAAATCATTTTCGAGTAGCAATTTTTGGATCCGCGCGCATTAAAAAAAATGATCTCTGTTATGAACAAGTTTTTGAGCTCGCTTCAGAAATAGGAAAACATCATTTTGACATTGTTACTGGCGGAGGCCCAGGACTTATGGAAGCAGCGAACGCTGGACATGAGCATGGGCGAGGAAAAAATGGCGCTCATTCCATCGGACTTACCATAGACCTTCCAAAAGAAAACTTTCCGAATAAGCATCTCGATGTTCGAGAACATTTTGCAGTATTCTCAAAAAGGCTCGATACGTTTATGATGCTTTCCGGAGCAGTTGTTATTATGCCTGGTGGAGTAGGAACATCTTTGGAATTCTTTTATTCCTGGCAACTTTCCCAAGTAAAACATATCCCTTCTCTCCCGATCATTCTTTATGGAGAAATGTGGGAACACTTTATGCAGTGGGTGGCAGACTTCCCTCTCAAAGATGGCTATATATCTCCTGAAGATTTGGAAAATATTCACCAAGTGCGAAATGAGGAAGAAGCGATGGAGATTATTCTCAAAGCGTACAAAGCCTGCAAAGAAAAATGAGATGAGAAGAAATGCCGAGATTGAATGTTTTGATCTATCGCGCTATACTCCGCTAGTAACTTTCAGAAAAAGCATGAAAAAGCGCATTCGAAAGGCAATTTTCCCAGCCGCAGGATTTGGCACGAGATTTCTCCCGTTCACCAAAGCAATGCCAAAGGAGATGCTTCCTATTGTCGACAAACCGGTTATTCAGTATCTCGTCGAAGAAGCCGTTCAGTCGGGAATTGAAGAAATTATTATCATTACTGGAAGAGGAAAACGTGCAATTGAGGATCATTTTGATACATCATTTGAACTTGAGCACACTCTCGTGGAAAATCAAAAATTGAACCTTCTCAAAGAAGTTCGAGGAATTGAAAATCTCGCAAAATTTGTATATGTGAGGCAAAATAGACCGCTTGGAGATGGTCATGCTCTTCTCTGCGCACGCGAGCTCATTAACGATGATGAACCATTTGCTGTTCTTTTTGGTGACGATATTATTGATTCCAAAATACCAGCCATAAAACAACTCATGGAAGCGTATGAAAAAACCAAAAGTATGATTATCGGAGTGCAAGAAGTGCACATGTCGGATATTTCGAGCTACGGTGTTGTCGATCCTGCGCCGAATACAGATACGAACGATATGTTTTTGCTTCGCGGAATGGTAGAAAAACCAAGTCCAAAGAGCGCTCCTTCAAACCTTGGAATTATTGGAAAATACATCTGCACCCCGGAAATATTTGGCGCTATTGAAAAGGCGGAAAAGAGCAGAGATGGAGAGCTTCGGTTAATTGATGGGTTCCGCTATGTAATTGGATCTCATAAAATTTACGCAAAAAAGATCTCGGGGACGAGGTATGATACTGGTGGAAAAATTGGATTTTTAAAGGCCACCATTGATTTTGCGTTGAAACGTGATGACCTTGGACCAGCGCTCAGAAAACATCTCAGGGAGAAGTATAAGTAGGGAGAGCTTTTTTTTGACAATTTTTTCCTTTGATCCTCTCGCTCTGGAACGGATGATTTCAACACGAGTCGCCCGTCCTCGGGCGACCTTAAATTCATTTTAATACTTCGTTTCTGCAGTCCCGCATTGCGGGACGAGGAGAGGGTCTTATTTCTGCTATTCATTCACAATTTATTTTTTCTCTTATTGAACATCATTCCTTTCACTAAAATCCCAAATAATATAGCTCTCCCCATCATATGCACCTACAAATATCATTTCGAGATTTTTCGCAAAAAGTTGTAAATCTTTTTTTGTTAACGTGTCTTTATTTCTTTTGATGATGTCATTTTTTCCTTTTCGCAATACAAAACCATAATAATGATCAGTACTTGCAGTTTCAATAATTGCCTTCTTAATTTTGGCAATCGTTGTGTTAGCAGGTAAAGAATAAACTAATCTCTTCCCATAAAAAAAGAAGTAATTATTCGCCTTTCTCATGCGTTTTACAAACTCATCTCTATCAAGTTCATTGGTAATAGAAAAAAAGCTCCTCATGACGCAGATAGCATCTTTATCTTTCGCTAGACACTTTTTTATTTCTTGTGTAAGCCACTCATTAGGATTTTTTGATAACTCCTCCCAAAATCCTTTCATATCTTTTCCCGCTTTATCAAATCTGCTTGTTTTGGGGAGAGGTTCGATTTTTCCACCTGTTTGAAAAAAATAGAGATTTTCAGAAATTATATTCTTTTGAGTTTGAGAATCTTGAAAAAGCGGTAATTTTTCAAAATTTTCTCCAACGTAAGCTATCGGATAAAATCTCCATTTGCCATCAGATTGGTTATGATAATCCCAATGTCGCGTTATAAAAAAAGAAGATGGTCCACTCTTTGGCATAAGTGCATAGACTTTACCCAACCTAAACCTTTTCTCCGGAATAAGAATATGAGAAATTTCTTTCTCACATTCGCTAACGATAAATTTAATGAATTTTTTGCCTCGTACATCTAAGGGGAATTTCTGGTATTCCATATTGATTGAAGGGAAATTATATTTAAGCTCTTACAAAACCTCCATAATCTTTTTCATATTTTTCTAAATCTTTATTATATTGTTCCAAGTTTTGTTGATACTCTTCGTTGTCTTTCTGGTATTGTTCCATCTCTCGGTTATATCTTTCAAGATCATTTGGATCAGCCTGTAATGGTCCAATTTGTTTTTGCTGCCATGTTTCAGTATCAAAATAATATCTGTACGCCCCGTCCTTTCCATGATAATCATAATGTGGTCGTATGTTGCCATGTCCTTCATCGTATCTCCATCCTTCTTCTAATTTATTATTATACCAATTCTCCTGGTTTCCACCTCTCGAAAAATTTTCTTCCTGAGGAGAATCGCCGCCCTTCCATCCTTCTTTTGGTATAACTCCACTCCAACTTGGTGGAGGTTGTGTTGTTTCAGGTATTATTTTTGCCATTGGTGGTGCTGGTGCTATTGGGGCTAACGGCATCGTTGGAGCTGATGGAATTGCTGGTGCAAATGGAATAAAAACCTCACCAGGAACAGGAATAGAAACTTCTGGTATAGAGATTTCGGGGATAGATATATCAGCAAACCAAGAGAATGGAAGGCTTAATGGCAATCCAAAAAACTGACCATTCGGATCCACATACTTCATCGGATTATTCCTCACATAGCTATATTTATTCAAACTCTGCGGATCTCTGAGGTCTCCTTCCCACGGATCTGGAGACGCAAATTGTCCGAGTTTTGGATTATAATATCGCGCTCCGTAGTAATAGAGATTTGTTTCTGGATCGAGTTCTTGTCCGGTAAACTTATAGTCATTCTCATAGCCAGCATTCTGAGAAGACACCTGAGAAGCTGCTGGAGGAGATGCCTCAGGTTTTCTTCCCTCAGCTATTTGGGAGAGGAAGAAAAAAATAAGCGCTGTTGGCGCGAAAACAACCAATAAAACCCCCGGGAAAAAAACCATATTTCTGAACATTCTTCTGATTCTTTTTTTCAGTCTCTTCTTTAGAGTTTTCATGAAATTTTGAGCAATAATGTGCATTTGTATCGCTTTTTCAGTTTCTTGTCAAAAACTTTCTCATATTTTTTAATCATAATTTAATAATCTTTTAATATTTCGCTTTGTGAAAAGAAGATTCGTTTAATATCAAAACAGGAGCACGGTTTGCAAACGTACTCCTGAGTGATGGCTGGTCCCAAATGTTTTGTGGTTTGCATCTCCTAATAATGCAGAGTCGCCCTGGAACGGGTGGTTCAAATGTATTTTTTTTACTACTTATTCACAATTTGTTTTTTGTCGCAATTACTTTTGCATTGCAGCCACGTCGTCAAACTCTGATTTTCTTTACAAATTCAAATCGCATTCTCTTGACCAAACTGCGATTTCTATGTTAGACCTGGGTATCAATAACAATTCTTTTTTCGTGGAGTAAGCACCGGTGAATTTTTGGCAAGGGAGCCCAGAGCCAGAATGAAGTGAGATGATTTTTGAGGGAACAAGTTTTTTACTTTTCTTTTCGGATCGCTTATTTCTGTTTTTCTGAGTTCCATTGACATTTGTCAATATTTATTGTATTTTTTGTCGGAGCAACTCTTTTGAGAGTTGCTCCATACGTTTCTGCGACACCTCTCCCAAAAATCCATAAAATATTTTTCTGTTGTCGACAGTCGACAACACATTAGACTTAAAAAAATCGCATCAGAGAAGCTTTTCCAGACGATTCTATTTTCTGGGATTTTTTTTGAATATGAAAATTCTATGATGATCTTATATTTTTTTCCTCCATGCCATCTCCAAGAATTGCTCATGAATATAAAGATCAGACCGTATTTATCACGTGTACTGTCTTGACAAATTAATTTTCAGGCATTAAATTGAAGTGGGACAAAAATCACTTTAACTTTATGTCATGAAAAAAATAAAAATAATACTGCGTTCCGATGAAATCCTGTTTTTAAAGAAATTTAAAGAGGGGAAAGGTCGG
>JACRHZ010000026.1 GCA_016220175.1 Candidatus Peregrinibacteria bacterium | reverse complement strand
TCTTTTCTTATATGTTCTGCTTTGAATAGTATGACTGCTCTCGGAATGCCAAAAAGTTACAAAATAGTATGAAAACCTTAGAAAAAGAAAATTGCTCTTTCCTGAGTCTCTATATTATGATTTGTGCAACAAAGCCATTCCTAATTCCTAATTGATTATGATCATTGGTATCTTTGGAAAAATCGGCTCGGGGAAAACAACGCTTGCACTGCAAAAAAAGCATGATGAGCGCGAAATGCGGTGGAAAATTTTTGAAGTGGATGAAATTGGGAGAAAAATGTTAAAACGACGAGAAATAAAGAAGCAAATTTTACAATCATTTCCTGATGAGAATATCTGGACGGACCATGAAATAGATCGAAAGAAACTCGCGGAAGTTGTTCTTTCAGATATTCGAAAGCTGCGCGTACTCGAAAAAATTCTCCATCCAAAAGTTAAAATCGTTCTTGAAACAGAGGTAAAGCGTGCGCGAAAAAACGGCGAAAATGTTCTTATTCCCTGTGCATTGCCTCAAAAAATTGACCTCGGAAATCTTTGTGATGAAATTATCATGCTGAGGGTTTCCGAAAAAGAAGCGTGGAAAAGACTCAAAGAAACGAGAGGGCTTTCTCAAAAAATATTTCGAATTTTGTGGAAAGTGCAAGATTCTCTATATGGCTAAATCTTCAAGAAAACAAAGCTTCATCTTGCCAAAGTTTTCTGGAAGAGAAAAAGCAATTGTATTTCCGACATTTTTTTTATCGTGCTTCATAAATTTTAAGAGATCGGCAGAAGAAATCGATGCCGGAAGTTCCGTGGGAAGGCCGCACTTTTTGAGCACTCGCTTTATCTCTTCTGTCCCCTGAAATCCGAGTTCTTTTTCGGCAATTACGCTCTCTATCATCATTCCAATGGAAATAGCGTGCCCATGAGAAATTTCAAAATTTGAGGCTTTTTCGATGGCGTGACCAATCGTATGTCCAAAATTGAGATAGGCGCGAATTCCATTTTCCTCTCGCTCGTCTGCTTCTACATGACGAGCTTTTACGGCGATACTTTTTTCGATGAGGGGAAGAGTGATTGAAATATTCCGATTGAGAATCTTTGGAATTTGGTTTTCGAGTTCATCAAAATGATTTTTCCCGTCGAGGATGGAATGTTTCACCATTTCCGCGAGACCGTTTTGTATTTCAATTATTGGGAGTTTTTCGAGAAAAACTGAAGAAATAATCACTTTTTGCGGCTGATAAATAGTCCCGAGAAGGTTTTTCCCATACGTGGAATTTACGCCAGTTTTTCCGCCGATACTGCTGTCGACCATTGCCAAAAGTGTTGTAGGAATTTGAATGTATGGAATTCCGCGCATGTAAATATTTGCGAGAAATCCGGCAATATCGCCAACAATTCCGCCACCGAGAGCCATGAGAACAGTATCTTGTCTTCCAAAATCATGATCGAGCATTTGATTTGCAAGATCTTCGACTACTTGTATATTTTTTGAATTTTCTCCAGGAGGAAATGAAAGAAACGTAAGGTCCAGTTCTTTTGCGGCATTTTGAAGGGCTTTTCCAAATAATTTTTGAAGAGTGTGATCAGTGATAACCACAATTCGTTTTTCCTTTGGAAGTTCACTCACAATATTTTCAAATGAACCGCTCTTCAAGATGATCGGATAAGATATCGCCTGAACTGGGAGTTTGATGGAAATCATAGGAAATTTTAAATTTAAAATTTTGTAATTTTTAAACATTTTACTTTTTCCCAGTTGTAAACTCCATTTTAAATTTAAAATTTTGTAATTTTTAAACATTTTACTTTTTCCCAGTTGTAAACTCCATTTTAAACATTAAAAATTATAATTTATTTAGAAATTTTAAATTATAAAATTTAAAATTCCTCAGGGCTCATCACAATTTCCCTGCATCTCAATTCGCATCATGGGAAGAGCACGAGCGGCATATCGATAGCGTCTGAAATTTTCTTCGCTCGGACAACAAGATCATTGAAAAGTTCCGGAGTGAGAGCTTGCGGTCCATCACAGAGTGCTTTTTCCGGTTCACAGTGTACTTCGACAATAATTCCATGGGAACCACTCGCAAGTGATGCGAGCGCCATGTCTGTAACATACTCCCTCCTTCCCATCGCATGACTTGGATCAACAATTATAGGAAGATGCGTCAAACCTTTGAGAATTGGAACAGCGCCCAAATTAATACTAAAACGAACTTCTTGTTCAAACGTACGAATTCCCCGTTCACAGAGAATCACATTGGTATTTCCTTCGCTCAAAATGTATTCCGCCGCGAGAAGGAATTCCTCCAGCGTAGAGCCGAGTCCCCTTTTGAGCATCACCGGTTTTTTGCACTTCCCTACTTCAAGAAGAAGATCATAATTCTGCATATTTCGTGAACCAACTTGGAGAATATCGGTATATTTGGCAACCTCTTCGACTTTTCTTACATCCATAATTTCGCTCACCACTTTCATGTCGAGATCGTCCGCCACTCTTCTGAGGAGCTTGAGTCCTTCGAGACCAAGGCCTTGGAAAGCGTACGGAGAAGTTCTCGGTTTATATGCGCCTCCGCGAAGAATGCGAACGCCTTGTTTTCTCACAACTTCTGCCGCATCACGAAGCTGTTTTTCGCTCTCAACTGCACACGGTCCCGCCATAATCACCTGATGATTTCCTCCGACTTTAATTCCGCCCCCAATATCAACGATCGTATCTGCCCACTTTGTATCTCGAGATGCCATTTTATACTTTTTATTCACCGGGATAACATCAGCAACTCCTGGCAAACTTTTAAATCTTCCCGTCGTTACCACACGCTCATCACCCTTGAGAGCGATAATAACGCGCTCTTCGCCGGGCATTTCAATCGGCTCAAGCTTGAAGCCTTTCGCTTCCTCCTTCACGCGACTCATATCTTCTTTCGTGGCGTCGCGCTTCATAATAACCATCATCATATACATTGGGGTAAAAGAATTTTAAATTTTAAATTTAAAATTTTTAAATAAGTTCTAATTTCTAATTTTTAAAATTCATAATCACTGAAAATATTCTGCCATTTTTCGTTTAAAAATTAGACATTAAGATTTATTTAGAAATTTCAAAATTTAAAATTAAAAATTTAAAAAAGCACTTCCCGGTGTCTCAAGAAAGTGCAAATTACAACAAACACAGGCACTCTCTAGACGCGATGTTCAGGAAAGAAATAAAAAGCCCAAAATGCTACGTGAAGATTCATCGCTTAAAATTATAGCGAGAAAATGCCCGAAGTCAAAAGAAATTCTTGAGAATTCTGCTGAGATCTTCCGGAAGTGGAGAAGAAATCTCAATTTTCTTGTGCGTAATTGGATGTGGAAATGCAATTTGATACGCATGGAGAAAATGGCGTTTCAATCCAAATTTATCTCTCATTTTTCTATTCCACATTCGCTCCCCATACACATCATCACCAGCAAGTGGATGCCCTTCGGAGGCAAAATGCACGCGGATTTGGTGCATTCGTCCAGTATCGAGCGTCACTTCCACAAGTGAAGCATTCAGCTTTGGAGAGTATTCACGAACACTATAAAACGTACGTGAAGGTTTTGATTCGATGTGAGAAGAAACTTGTATTTTCGTATGTTTTGATCCTTCTGTTCGAAGGAGATTTGATTCGATCATTCCTGATTTTTTCGGAAGTTTTCCTTGTACGAGTGCTAAATACTGCTTCTTGACTCCCCCATCTCGAAATAATGCCGAAAGTTTTCGGAGTACGAGATCATTTTTTGCAATAATGATCAGTCCTGAAGTATCTTTATCAAGTCGATGTGCCAATTTTGGATCTATTGCATTCGGATTTTTTGATTTCTGATACGCGAGAAAAAGATCGATAAGTGATTTCCCAGATGGTGTTTTTGTCCCCGGATGCACGGCAATTCCTGGGAGTTTATCGGCTATCCATAAATATTCATCTTCATATTGGATTCGAAAATTTTTCTTAAAAAATGGACTCTTTACAACGAAATCGAAATTTGGAACATCTTTTTTGGGAGTTCCACCAAATTGAGAAGCGTCGAAATAGAGATGCATTTCATCTCCTTTTTGGAGCATATCTTCTTTTTTCCCATGAAATTTCTTCTCGCCTCGAATAATCTTCACCTTTTTCTGCCGTAAATATTTATAAATGACCGAAAGTGGAAGCTCAGGAAACTTTTTGCGGAGATATCGATCGAGACGCTGCTCGGAATCATTGCCGGAAATAGTGATTTTGTCTGACATATCAAGTATATTTTTAATGCTTAACTTCTTAACAATATCACGATTTATTGTTAAAAATTAATGCTTTTTTTAACAATTCAAGAAATATTATAAAAAGTATGCTCCATATCATATGAGCAGGAAACGATCAAAAATGTTGCAGTACGAGGAAGCAAGCCGAAAACGACGCAGGCGTACTTTTCCAAGTACGATGAGGAGTTTGAGGCGCTGCTGACGAAGTAATGCACATTTTTCATCGTTTCCTGAATACGAAAGAACTCCTCCTGCCTCCCGAAACAGAAAGAGCTCCTCAGAGAACTTCGGAATGAAAAGTGAGAATGGAAGGGAATGTGTTGTCGCAGGAAAAAATATTTTTATGACTGCGCTTCTGGTATTGCCTCGATTCCCACAGAATTCCTAAAACATCAAAGATGTGAAGTCCATCTCTTTTGTCGGAGAGAGGGTACAGAAAAAAATTCAAGAATTTTCTCTATTGTTGTAAAGGTATGCGATAAGATGAACCAATCCCTTCAACCGAGGATGCAAGCATGTGAAAATTAACAGTATGAAAAAGATAAAGTCGACCAAGATCACCATCTTGTTGAGGTGAAGTTCTTGTAATAACCAACGGCGCACCTTGAACTGTACTAAAATCATTAGTACGCATAATGAGACCGCTGCTCAGCGCTGTCATTTTCCCTCCAGTTGAAAGCCATAACAAAGCTAGTACTAAAGCCATATTTACTCCTACTCCCATATATTTACTTTCTCCAAAAATTTCTTGTCCTAAACGTCGTTGCATATCTGTCTGTGATTCCGCGCCATTTACCGTATCTTTTTCATACACTCTTTTAGTCGAGCCTTCAAGACAATCAGCTGCATACACAGTAACCGCCGGACGCCAGATTTTATTCAAAAGATCATCTTGCATACACCCTTTATTTCCGCGATGTGGAACACTATCATCTAGAGTAAAGTCTAATTTTTCTGGACTACGATGTACAACTAAAGACATGGTTGCAAGACTACCGTTATGCTCACGACCACGATCATTTTTGTCATAAAGTTTTTTTGGTAATGGCGGACAAATGATGGGAGGAATGTTTCCAATTGTAGCTTTTCTAATCCCTTTTGCTGCTGACAAAATCTCACTAAATTCCGGACCCATTAAGAATGATTCCCATAAACGCCTTAATTCTTCCTGCTCTCTTGGATTAACTTCCATCCTCAATGCTCCCCAAGCTTTTACGAGAAGATCTGGAGTAAGTAAATGATTTTCCGCAACTTCTTCAAGCTGACGAATTTTCTCATCGAGACGAGAAATAGCATCTGGACTTTTATGTGTTTCTACTACTCCCGCTCTCGTAGATCCAACTATATCAGGAACATCACCAGTCCTCCCAACAGAATCTACTGTTGCTACATCAGGAGTCAATAAGCGCTTTGAATCCAGCTCACTGCTAAAATTTTCTCGTGCCATAGATAATAGGTGAATATTTTATGCTGTGTATATAAACCAAATTTTAATTTTAGTCAATACAGAGCCTCTTATTTCCCCTATTTCGCACTAATCACATGATCAATCAGCCCATATTTGAGGGCTTCTTCTGAAGTCATGAACTTGTCTCTTTCGGTATCAACTTTTACTTTTTCAATCGGTTGTCCTGTGTGCCTCGCGATCATTTCATTCAAAAGATCTTTTGTCTTTAAAATATGTTCTGCAGCAATAGCAATTTCCGTTGCTTGTCCTTCTGCTCCTCCAAGTGGCTGATGAATCATGACCTCGGAATGTTTGAGTGCGTACCGCTTCCCTTTTGATCCTCCCATGAGAATAACAGCGCCTCCTGAAGCAGCAAGACCAACGCAAACCGTTGAAACATCAGGCTTAATGTGGTGCATCGTGTCGTACATGGCGAGAGTAGAAGAAACACTTCCCCCAGGAGAATTTACATAGAGCGTAATATCTTTTTTGGGATCAATTTTTTCGAGAAAAAGAAGCTGGGCAATTACGGTATTTGCGACCTCATCGTTAATTTGAGATCCGAGGAAAATAATTCGTTCCTCAAGAAGTCTGGAATAAATATCATAAACACGTTCTCCATGCGGAGTTTTATCTATTACTGTGGGAATAAGAAAATTCCTCGGTGCACTCTGAAACCCAGAAGATTGTTTCCACTGAGGAGAACGAGCACCGGTATAGAGTGAAGTAATTCCGTACATTTTGTGTGAGAAAAATTCGTAAAAAATCATCGCACAAAAAATACAAAACACAAAATACAAAACTAGATTCGTACATTCTAAAATTATAAGCACCACCCTAGAGATAAAATAAGTTTATATTTTATTTCTAGACATGAAACAAGTTCGCAAGCCAATCAGCTTCAAAGAGCGAGAGGAAATAGAGAGGATGTTAGAAAAGAAAAAGTC
>JACRHZ010000025.1 GCA_016220175.1 Candidatus Peregrinibacteria bacterium | reverse complement strand
TTTATGAATAAAGGCAGTGGAGATTTTCCTGAAATTGCATTTCCTTCCCTTTCTATTGAATACGTCAATGCACCGCCTCCTGATGCGAATGGAGTTAAATTCTCTCGCATCGAATACCAACTTTTTGTAAAAGCTCTTGATCCGGACAATCAGTCAACACTTCCTTCAGGAAATAGCCTTATTTCTGCTACAGCGGAAATTGGAGGACTGAGGCGCAGTATGAATGTCATCCTCAAAAGAAATACCCCTGTCGACTTCCTCTACTATGTCATAAGTTTTTAAAACCGCTTCGTTTTCGAAATTACATTTCTCCAAACATTCGCATCAGGCGGATATGATATAATAGTGAAATTGGGGAATGTTTCAAAAACATATTACAAAATAAAAAAAATATTTTGCAAAACAGAGAGAACTCTGATACAATGCCGACCTCAGCACAAAATTAAGTTTTTATCCTTCATTTCTCGCCCTCAATATTATTATCCTTTCCCGCATGACGCTTTTTTTTCCGCTTGCTTCAAAAATACCATTCTTCGATTTTAAGACAATTAGAATGCACGATGAGCCTCTGAATCATAGGCTTTCTTTCGCCATCCCAACATGGAAAGATGCTCTTGCATTTCGCCAGGAAAAAGCTTCTCAAACATCAGGGTTTTCTGAGCAAGATTTTTCCTCTCCCTTTATAAAAAAACTCTTTGACGAAGCACGTCGCAAATATTCCAAAAAGGGAGAATTTTCCATTGTATTTCCTTCAAAAAATACAGCCGTACGAGCGCTTGAATTCGTTGAGAAAAAGACCGGGAAAAAAGGAACTCTCGATAAATTTGGAAAAAGTGATATTTTTGTGATTTCTCTCCCGAAAGAATTATTCGAAGTTGCAAAAACATACTGGGAACTGAGTGGTGAAGTAATTTCCTCACGAGAAGCAAAAATGATGCTGAAGAGCACATCACAAAACGAAGCAGAAATGAAGAAACGCGGGAGAGCTGCCAAAAGGCTTCTCCGTGAGAGAATCGCTCAAATAGCAGGAGAAAAACCACAAAATGTCGCTTTATTTCCGAGTGAACGCGCTACGATTTCATCAGTTCTCAGATTTCTCCAAATCTCATTTCCAGAACGAAAAAGTGTGCAATTTGGTTTTCCTCACAAGGATGTACTCAAAATCCAACAGTATTTGGGAAATGGCGTACATTTTTTTTCAAAAGGCGATAATTCGGATATGAGACAGCTTGAAGCGCTTCTTGCAAAAGAAAAAATGCTTGGGATTTTTTGTGAACTCCCCGGAAATCCGATGGCTCCGAGTTTTGATTTAAAGAAACTCAAACTTCTTTCTAAAAAATTTACAATCCCTCTCATCTTTGACGATACTATCGGAACTTTTCAGAATGCAAAAGTTCTTGCTCTTGCTGATATTGTTATTTCAAGCCTTTCCAAATTTTTTTCCGGAAAAGAAAATGCTCCCGGTGGTGCACTCATTCTTCACAGTGAAAGCCGCTTCCGAAATGTTTTTGCGCGAGTTTTTAAGAACAACTACGAAGATATTCTTTTTTGGGAGGATGCCGTAACTCTCGAAGAAAACTCTCGTGATTTTTCTGAGCGGATGCAAAAAATAAACAAAAATGCAGAGGCGCTCTATGCATTTCTGCGAAAAAATCCGATGGTGTATAAAGTATTTTCTTCAAAATTTGGACGTTCTTCTTTGTTCCCATTGCCGAAGAATGATATTTTTGGTGGAATTCTTTCCTTTCTTTTGTACGATCCGGAATCTTCCACTCCGAAATTTTATGATGCGTTGCAACTCAAAAAATCCACCAGTTTCGGGAGCACACAAACTACGGCATGTCCTTATACCCAAATATCCCAATTCGACCGATTAAGTCTTGCAAAAGAAAATGGTATTTCTCCTCATCTTATCCAGATTTCCGTCGGAACTGAGGATAGCGATGAACTTATTGCGCGATTTCAAAGTGCTTTTATGAGTTGCACTTCGTGATGCAGAGATTTTCCAGAATTCCCGATGGGAGGTGCGTTTTCCTATCGTGATGTGTTTTTGATGTCCACGTGTAGTCGCATTTCTTGTGAATATCGCAATTATTCTCGCCGCCGGCAGCTCAAAAAGATACGGAAAACAAAAGCTTCTGGAACCGTTCTCAGGAAAACCAGTTCTTTCTTGGAGTCTTAGCGCATTTGAAGCACATCCTAAAATTCACTCTATCATTCTCGTTGTTTCTGAAAAGTATTTTTCGGAGATGTCCCGCATTGCGAGAGAATTCCCAAAAGTTACGCAAATTGTGCTCGGCGGAGAAACGAGATTTCATAGTTCTCAAAAAGGGTTTGAATCGATTCCAAAAAAGAAAAAAAAAGATGTGATTCTTTTTCATAATGCCGCAAATCCACTTGTAACTTCTGAGGAAATTTCCATGGTTATTTCGTCAGCGAAAAAATATCGCTATAGCGGAGTGGGGAGAAAAATATTTTCTGCACTCAGAAGAATTCTCACCGATTCTTCATTTATCGTCCCGAGAAAAGGAATGTATGAAATGGAAACTCCTCAGGCTCTCCAATCAGAAATACTCGAAAAAGGCATAAAAAAATGGCGTGCTCAGAAGAAAAAAGTATTTATTGATGATCTTCAATTTGCAGAACTTCTCGGATATATGCCGCAAATAGTCCCCGCTCATCCGCATAATCGAAAAATTACGGTCCCAGAGGATCTTGAATTTCTGAGCTCTCTTGAGGCGTCAAGACCACATCGAGTGGGAATTGGAGAAGATTCACATCAATTTTCAAAGAAAAAAAATCTCTGCAGACTTGCCGGAATCACGATTCCGCATGCTCACGGATTTGAAGCAAAATCTGATGGCGATATCGCACTTCATGCTCTTTGTAACGCTATTTCTTCTGCTCTTGGAGGAAATTCATTTTCATATGTGGCGGATAAACTCTGTAAAAATAGTATTCGGGATTCTGAAGAATATGTTGCGAAATTCCTGAAAAAATTAGAAAAAAAACATGGCAACATTGAAAATGTCACCCTCGTATTTGAAGGGAAAAAACCGTTGCTCGAAAAGCATTTTCCAAGAATGCGAAAAAAACTTTCCCAAATACTCCACATTGCAGAATCGGCGATAGGACTTTCAGCTCACACCGGAGAAAAATTGACTCCCTTCGGAAAAGGTGTGGGAATGAGGGTTCTTGCTTCGGTACTCATTCGATTATGATTCATAAAATTCACATCTCCGCTCCAGCAAAAATCAATCTCTCTCTCAGAATTGATGATACTGAGCTTCCCCATTCCCTTCGAAATGGCACATCGCTGCACAAACTCGAAGGAGTTTTTCTCAAAATTCCTCTGTATGATGAAATAATAGTATCGAAATCGCCAAAAAAAAAGATCGAAATACGATATTTCGGAAAATTTTCAAAAGGAATTCCAAACAATTCAGAGAGTATCGTTTTTCTGGCGGCAAAAAAATTCTTTCAGAAAATTCGATTTTCAGAGGGGATTTCTATTGCGATTGAAAAAAATATTCCCCCATCCTCCGGACTTGGAGGAGCAAGTTCAGATGCGGCAGCGGTTCTAAAATCACTCATAGAGCTCTTCTCAGAGCAGGCACAAAATATCGAGCAGCATCACTGGCGGGAAATATGTCTCAGCCTCGGAAGTGATGTCCCTTTTTTCTTCTCTCCTTATACAAAAGCGAATGTTTCTGGACACGGAGAAATATGTGAAGAAATTTCTGATGATGATTTTTCAGGGAAATTCATCTCCATTGCGATGCTCCCAAAAATTTTGTGTAACACCAAATGGGCTTATGGAGAACTCGATGCTTATAGATCTCTTCATAAAAACACGGCCGAGGTGATAAATGATTTTGAACTTCCCATTTTCGCACACTTTCCTGATCTCAAAAAATTACGTGATGATTTTATTTCTCTTGATGCGAAAATGAGCGCACTTACCGGTTCTGGATCAGCAATTTTTGCAGTGTTTACCACAAAAGAAAAAGCGCTTCAGGCGAAGAAGGTGCTCGAACCACTCTGCAGTTTTTGGAAAACTGTTGAAATAAAAAAAATGCCTCCTGTACTCTCACATTGAAATTCAGTATGCTCTTCCATGCCTTTCCATTGCTATATGCGAAAAAATAGAATTATGTTTTTGGGGCTTGTTGCCATTTTCTTTATTATTTCTGGATGTGATTTTCCTCGTATTTCGAATAAAAATATTCCTAAAACAGAACCTCTAAAAGTTCCTGAATTTTTTTCCGCAGAAAGTGATGAAATTGAGAAAGATACGAAGACGAATGATACAGACCTCAAAATTGTTCTTCCTCAAGAAGTTCCCGAAATCGAACCGCTCCCCATATCTCCTCCGGAAGAGCTCCCATTAGAAGGGAATATTCCCCCAGTCGAAAATGTTCCAAAGAATTCAAAAGTACAAGAGTCCGAAAAGGACGTTCTTCTCTCAAAACTTTCTGGTCGCATTGAAGTGTTTTCAGATTTTGAATGTCCTTTTTGTAAAATATTTGAAACAAACACTCTTGCCGTCATTCGGAAAAAACATCCACTCGTTCAAATTCGTCTTCGATATTTTCCGCTTGAGATTCATCCACATTCAATTTCCGCAGCAAAATACAGTCTTTGTGCCGGAGAACAAGACAAGTTGGAAGAAATGAACAGTTCTCTTTTTTCTGCACAAAGCCTTTCAGATGAGAATCTTCAAGAAATAGCAAAAAGTATGGAGTTGAACTTGGAAGACTTATCTCTCTGTATTTCAAGCCCAGAAACAGAAAGCCTTATAAAAAATGATGTTGCTGAAGGTGTAGAGCGCGGCGTACGAGTGACTCCAGTTTTTTTTGTAAACGAGAGTATGTACGTTGGAGCTGAACCGATTGAAAATGTAGAAAAATATTTAAGAGACACAGCACAGAACCTCTCTCCTTCTCTTCCTCTCAAGAGATAGTAAGAGAAAGAACGTTCCTTCTCTAAGGAAGCTCTTCTCATCCTAATTCCTCATTCCTCATTCCTCATTCCTAATTCCTGCTATTCTGGTGCCTCGGACAGGATTTGAACCTGTGGCCTTTGCCTTAGAAGGGCACTGCTCTATCCACTGAGCTACCGAGGCATCGGGGGCATTGTATGAAAAAGAAGGGAATCCATCAATGCTTTTCTTTCTCAAAAGAGAAGTTTCTAGGGTTCGAGCAAAAATATATCGGAGAAATATCTCTGAGCAGAAAATTTTTTTCTGAAATTTTTTAATGCATTCAAAAAAAGTTTCTTGCATTATTGTAGGAATTTGAGAAAATACGCACGTATTCTTTTATTTCCATACACTATGAAGAAACTTACTTCTGTGCTCATGATTCTTGCTCTTTCAGTTTCGCTCTACGGATGTTCCTTTTTCTCAAGTCCAGAAAAAAAACCTGATACCAATACCATCAATAAGGAGGACCTCACAAAGAAGAAGGTAATTAAGGAGATAAAAAAAGAAGATGCGTCAGAATTGAAAGAGGAGAAAGTATTAAAGGAAGCCCCAGAGGTAAAGCTGGAGGATTTAAAGAAAGTGAAATAACTCTTCCCCTAAACGAAGTTTTTAAAAGAGGTATTCTTCCTTACGAAGAGTGCCTCTTTTTTCGTTGCCGAACTGAAGCCGCGTAGAAATTTGCAAAAACATATTGAATTTTATATGAAAATGTATTATAATTAAGAAGCTATGGGGGAACCCATGACAAAAAAACAAAAATTCTCTTTTCAAAAAACCGAATTTATATCACTATTTCTCCGTGCAAGCTTTGTCGCGTATTTCTCCCGTTTTTTTTCTTTCATCTTTTTTCCATGAAAAACATATCTCAGAAATTCTCTCTCGTATTTTTTTCTCTTCTTTTCGCCCTTACTCTCGCTGCCATTTCTGGAAGTGCCTTTGCTGTAGAAAAACCGAAGGGTGACTGGCCACAAGAAATCTACGACGCCAAAAATGAATATACAAAGAAAGGGAACAAAGACCCCGGAATCGACGCATTCGCCAATGCATATCTCAAGAAAAAAGCAGAAAAGGAGAAAACAAAGAAAGGGGAAACTCCTTCTACAAAGAAATCAACAGACTCCACGAAGAAATCAACTGATTCTGCAAAGAAACCAGGCGGAAACGCTGGAAAGGCACCGACTTCTGAACCAGGAAGAAAAGGTGATGCAGGAAAATCTACGAAAACAACAAAGAAACAAGAAGTTGTTTATGATGTATATGTAGATGCAAACAAAAATGTCTATCTCGTGGATCCAAAAACGAACAAGGTGTATCAATACGAAACCGTATATAAAGATCCAGAGGGGAATAAATATACCTATGACAAAAAGAAAAATTCTTACGTGAGTCCGGGATACGTGTACGTGGACAAAAACAACAAAGAGTATTCTTACAACAGCAAGAAAAAATCCTTTGCTCCTGTTCCAGAAAAGAAGAAGGAAGATAAAGTTGTTGTTATCTTTGTGGAAGACACGAACCCTACTGAACTCGACCAATATGGATTCAGTACTGAAGAAGTAAACGACTACTTTGATGAAATCGATTCTTATTATTCTACTGCAAACACGGATGGTTTCTACGATTCAAATCTCGACGACTACTATCTCGATGTTGAGGAAGTTGGACTTGATAAGGAATATGCAGATGATCTCTCTCAATTTACAGACGAATTTGAAACAACCTATGGTGCGTCTGATGAGCTTGATCTCTCTTCATTGTCTCTTGGAAAAGATTACTTTGATGATGAATATCAACTTGATGAATATGAAGTAACCGAAGAAGATTATGGATTTGGTGAAGAGTATGGACTCGAAGAAGATTATGGATTAGATGAAGAGTACGATTTTGGTGAAGACTCTGGAGTTAACGGAGAATATGACCTTGGTGAAGATTATGGAGTTGACGGAGAATATGACTTCGGTGAATACGAAGATGATTTCGGTGAGTTTTTTGATGAGAACTATGACTTTGGTACAGAAGATGCCGGAAACTATGATCTCGACACAAAAGATAGTGGAAATACCGATAATTATAATTTTGATACCGGAAATACTGATGACTACAATTTCGATACCGGAAATACTGATGACTACAATTTCGATACCGGAAATACTGATGACTACAATTTCGATACCGGAAATACTGATAACTATAATTTCGATACCGGAAATACGAATAACTATAATTACGATACTGGAGGTTCTACTGGAACACCCACTGCTGATGAGCTCTATAAAAATGCTATAGGCGTCTATAATGATACCCTTGAGCAAGCTAAAACTATGACTCCAGAGGAAATAGAAGCTGCACAGCGAGATAGTGACTTTAGCAAAAGTATTACCGATGGAGTGAGGAATAACTTCCCAAGCGGTAGTGGATTTGGTGGTACTTACCAATGTTCTGACGGGCGCTGGGTAAACGGAGCAAATGAGTGTTGGTAATTTATTGAATTATGGTATTAAAGGGAGCTCCTATTTCTGAGTGGAATAGGAGCTTTTTCTTGGAAAAAACATTTTTTCGAAAATCTCTTTTTTTCTTGAGGAGTATCTGAGAGAATACATGCACTTTTCTTCCTTAGAATTCTCTCTATGAAAAAATATTTTGTAATGCTTGCCCTGAGTGTTGTTTTTTTCGGATGTTCCTTCTTCACAAAAGAAACTCCAAAGTGGAAAGAATATCCGCCTGTTCCTGCGACGAGTTCTGATTTTGAAAAAATTTCTGAACAAATGCAAGGTGAATTTGTTGAATGGGTTTTAAGCTTTGTTCCTGATGTTAATATTCCTGATGTATACACTTCGAATTTTTCCATTTCAGGAAAAGCGAACCTCACCGTTCCGGAAGCTGAGACAGTGGATTTTTCACTCATCTCAAAAGGAAGTTCTGATTTTTCTGAAGAGAATAATCCGAAAGCAGAAAACACAATCACACTTTCAGGAGAGATGAAAGGAGAACAAAATGGAAAAGGAACCGGCGAATTTGTCTTAAAGGTGGCAAATAAACAAATAATTGGATCGTTATCAAAGGCCGAAGCCTTTCTTAATGGAAAACCATTCCCAGTAGAAATGTTTGTCGGACCTTATTTACAAAAATGGTATGGGGCGACTTTTGATGAAATAGATACACTCATGAATCAAATCTCTCCAGAAAATGCATCATTTCGTATTGCAGAGGCTTTTCGTAGGCCTGGAGAGATGTTTCTTGATCTCAAAAAAAGACTGCGAGAAGCTCTGAATGAGGTTCATATCTGGAAACTCAGAAATGTTCTTCCTGAGGAGAATGGAATGCTCCGTTTTGAAGTAGAACTCGACAAAGACGCTCTTCAAAAGGGACTCATTGCCCTCGCGCAGTTTTACTTTACTGGACCGGATGGAAAAGTAAATTCTGAAGCCTTTGAACAGGCAAAAACAAATATTGAGAATGAGCTCAAGAATGGCCAGTATGCGCTTCAGGGAATTCTTTCCGTGAACACTTCTAATATTTGGTTCTTTGAATTTTCGGGAAATCTTGTTGGAGCTGACGGACAAAAGGGTACTGTAAAAGTGGTAAAGAATGCTGAAGAAATACTTGTTTCTATAGACGCCTCGCCAGATTCGGTTCTTTTCAAAAAAAAAGATGGAGCTTACTCTTTCCTCTTAAATGGAGTTAATGTTTTGAGCGGAACTTATGGCGATAATACTCTTACCGGAACTCTGAGAAAGGAACTACTTTTCTCAAGCATGTATTATAATAATGAAGAAGTACCAAAAAATTCGGAATCCGATGTTTCCTTTTCTTTGGAAACAAAAGGGGAAAAGGAGTATTCCGCGTGGGTAAATTTTCCTGATCAATCGCTTGAAATATATGTTAATGATCTCAAATACTCGGAATTGGCAATTCTCATCGATCTTCGCGCAAAATTGGATCAGCAGGATATTTTCTCAGGAGTGGTGGATTATAAGGTAGAAAAAACAGATACAGTCAATATTTCCGTCCCCGAGAAGATCGAGTCATTCCTGAATACATTCCTTTCAGAGCAAGATAGTAGCGTGTCTTCAGACCCATCTCTTCAGAAGGAAAATCCGTCGTCTCCTGATGAAAAAGCTCCGGTTAAAAGCAATGATTCTGACGCTTCGGTTCTTTTTGCAGAGTAGAAATTTACGCAGTATTCATTTTTTCAGCCGCCTCTCGACCTGCGTTTTCGATTTCCTTGAGACGCAAAACGTCGAGTCCATGGAAATCCTGAAGAGATGGTCTGATGATTTTGACGCGCTCATCAATGGGAAATTTTTCCTGATTCTTAAAAAAAATACGAAGAGTTCTTTCGAGGATGAGGTGTATATGTGATAATTTTCTGAAGATTCGTTTTTCCGTGAAATCGAAATCTCGGGAAAAACACGTGGCGACATCTATTCCGATAATATGATCTCCTTCATAATGTTCAATAGCAAGATCGAGCGGAAAATTTTGTGCCACTCCTCCATCGATGAGCCATCTCCCCTGGTGCAGAAAAGGTTCAAAAATAACGGGAAGAGAAATGGAAGCGCGAACAGCTTCTGCAATATTTCCCGAAGTAATTATTACTCTTTCGCCTGTCTGAAAATCAGTAGTTCCTATCATCAATTTTTTGTGTGGATGTAAATCTTCGAAATTTTTATTCTCAAAAAATTTATTGAGCACTTCGAGAATTTTTGTTCCTTGCAAAATTCCGAAACTGCTCCTCGTAAAATCGAGTCCTAAATGAAAAAAACTCTGTTTGTAGAGTTCTTTTGCAATTTGTTCAGCAGTTTTTCCACACGCAAATGCAGCAGCAACAATTGCTCCTGCAGAAACACCGGCAAGAAAATCAAATGTATATTTTTTTTCAAGTACCTGAAGCGCACCAATATGAGCCGCCCCTAAACTTGCTCCTCCTGAAAGTACTAACGCCGACTTTTTCATAAAAAATGAATAATGTACTTGGCATTATCGTCGGAATTACCCGAGCGGAGCTCCTCCTTGAGAAGAATTTGCGTTCGTCGTAAGGCGTTCAAAAATGACCGTGATCATGTTCTTCATAGCTTCCCAGCTGAGATATGGAATTAAATCGAATCCAAAGAGTCTTCCGACAATTTGAACCGCTACCATCGCAAAAATAGTAACGATGAGTCCAATAACAGCATATCGAATTGTCTGGACAGCGCTTTTAATCTTATCTTCCTGCCCAGCAGAAAGAATAAAAGAAATGCCACCAACGAAAATATAAATCACCGAAAGTGCTCCCGCAAGAATGATGGCAAGAGCCACAAACATATTTGCAAGTTCTACGAATCCTACTTCCTCTCCAATAATAGGAATTGTCGAATTTTGGAGTGGCATAGGAGAAAGAAAAAGGGCGAAGATGAAGAGTTCTCTATATCACTTCTTCGCTTTTCGGTGGTTCAAGAATCTTCAGGTTGATTCTTTCATTTTTCTTGGCGCCGATCAAGCGGAGCAAAATTCTGAGCGCCTTTGCTGTTTGTCCTCCCTTTCCAATGAGCTTTCCCATATCGGACTCGGAAACTTGGACTTCTAGAAGTACACCGAGATCATCAACCGTTCTCGTGATGACGAGTTTCGTGGGGTCATCTAAAAGATTTTTGAGAACATACTCGAGAAAACCTTGTTCGATATATTCCGACATATGGGGAAGGAAAGAATATTCTGGAAAAATTTATTCTGCTTTTTTTTCTGTTGATACCTCTGGAACTGTCTCTGCCTTCTCAACCTTTTCATTCGATGAGCCTTCGGAAGAACTTTCTTTTGGAGCAGATTCTTCCTTGGGAGCTTCACTTTCTTTCTTTTCAATTTTTTCTTGCGCCGCTCTTTCTGCTCGAGTTGGTTTCATGACACGTTTCTCAATAAACTTTTCTACAACTGAAATCCCCTGTTTCAGGAGAAGTCTTGCGACAGTCTGGGAAGGATGAGCGCCAAGGGAAACCCAATGTTCTACTTTTTCTTTTTTGACCTCAAGGAGTTTTGGGCGAGAAAGTGGATTACAATGACCCAGGAGCTCTAAATAGCGCCCTTTGATTGGACTTCTGTCTTCCGCAACGACAATGCGATAGAATGGCAGATTCCTTCGTCCGGCCCGTTGTAATCGAATTTTCAGCACTGTAATACCGTAAAAGAATGGAAATAAGCCAGGGAATTCTCGTGGTTTTTCCTCTCAAAGTCAAGGAAAAAGTACGAAGCGTACATTCTAAAATTATAAGCACCACCCTAGAGATAAAATAAGTTTATATTTTATTTCTAGACATGAAACAAGTTCGCAAGCCAATCAGCTTCAAAGAGCGAGAGGAAATAGAGAGGATGTTAGAAAAGAAAAAGTC
>JACRHZ010000024.1 GCA_016220175.1 Candidatus Peregrinibacteria bacterium | reverse complement strand
TGTATTCATAGGAAACCAGCAAAAAATATGCCAATTATCCCTGAATTTCCCTGAAATCGAAAAATGTTAAAAATCTCAAAACCACAGTCTAAAACAATCACTTTAAGCTATTAACCTTTTCTTAACCGCCCACTACTGATTACATTTCACAAAAAATGGATGTCTTTCCATCCGATGGTATTATCCATGATTGCTGCTCTTGGGAGAGGAATTCCCCCATTGAAAATCCACTGTGAAACACTTGAAGCAAAATCAAAACATTATCTCAAAAGGATGAAGTTATTCGATTTTTTGCGAATACAATCCGGCATGAAAATAACCGAACATGATCCATCGGGTAGATTCATCCCACTGACGCAAATACGCAACTCATCAGAACTAACAGAATTCATTACAGAAGTCACACCGCTTTTACATCTTGATCCTGAGCAGTCTGAACCTCTCCGCTACATAATGAGTGAACTCATTCGAAATGTACTGGAACATGCCGAATCAGAATATGGCGCAATTGTCTCCGCCCAATATTACAAAGAGAGCAACATCGTAAGGATAGGTATTGCCGATACTGGTATCGGTATATGGAAATCAATACGTCGTTCTCATAATCCCAAAAATGATTTAGAAGCAATTCGTTTAGCGTTAATCCCGGGAATTACCGGCACCACCAGCAAGGAGGGTGGCACTGATTGGAACGCAGGAGCCGGTCTATTTTTTATCAAATCTATCGCTTCCGTAAATAATGATTTTTTTGTTATCTACAGCGGTAATGCCATGTACAAGCTCTTGAAAAGAAAACCGAAAAAGATAAAATTACACGCAGATCCATTTGACGATAGGCACTCTAAAAAAAATGACTTACCAAACTGGCAAGGAACCGCAGTTGGAATTGATCTTTCTCTCGACAAAACGCAAGAATTTTCTCTCTTGCTAAAATTGTTCCGTGAAGCCTGGAGTGGAGCCATCAAGGAGAGAAAAAAAGCTCGTTATAAAAAACCACAATTTATATGATCCATATTAAACTATTTCAATACACCGGCTCTTTTGCAGAAAACAAAGATGTTGCGAGAGATATCAGATTGCATAAACTCATTCCTGCGTTAGAAAAAAATAAAGATATTATTCTGGACTTCGAGAATGTGGAGGGCGCAACGCAGTCATTCATTCATGCCCTTATCAGTGATTTGATCAGAAAATACGGTGATGAAGTTTTGGACAAAATTCAATTCAAATCATGCAACGAGACAGTGCAAGGAATCATTTCCATTGTGACGGATTATATGCAAGAAAGTAGCTAATGCAAATATTGATAAGCAGTGATATGATGCTGAATGGATGAGATCCGTTTATTATTTCCCTACCTCGTATGATGAACTTTGGCTTTATGCCTTTTGGCTGGATTTTCATGATCTTATTTTGGGGCTTGCTCATCGCCGCTATTGTTGCTGTAATGAAGTGGCTCTCCGACCAAAATAAAAATGGAGCCAAAAGTGACAAATCTGCTGTAGACATTCTTAAAGAACGATATGCAAAGGGCGAAATTAATAAAAAGGAATTTGAGCAAAAGAAAAAAGATTTGATCGAATAAAGTGCAAGAACTTCTTTATTATTTTGGTCTTAAAAAACTCTCTTTTTATTTTTGGAAAAATTCCGTATTCCTTTGTAGTAAAAATAGAGAGATGCCATTTCGAGAATTCCGAGGAGTACTGCTGGATTCGGATTGATGAAAATCACCAGGATACCTGCAAATGAACTCATGACGATGTAAGAATACCAACCAGCAATTTTTTTACGTGCCAAAAAAACTGTCCCGAGTATTTCTGCGATAACGATAATCGTTTCAAAAATAGGCGCCAATTGAGAGATTCCGGAAAGTACGAATTTTAATATCATAAAAATGGCAACGATTGCCGCGAGAATTTCAAAGAATGCGTCAATATTCGTACGCTCAGTAAACTTCCCCACTTTCCATTTAGAGAAACCGTATATCATCGTGAATACCATCACGATGCTCACCGCCATGAATATAAAGTTTTCATTGTCGAACAAAAATATGACCCAAGCGATCCCTCCAATTATTTTAAAAATCCAGCCAGATATACGCTTCTGAGAAAGCAAGAAATGACCGATGAGATAGCCAAATCCAGCGATAAGTTCTATGAGAGATGTACGGAGAATTTCTTGTAAGAACATATTTTTTGGGTGAATTCGGTTCTTATACCACTTCGCTTTAGAAATATTACCTTTCAATACTGCGAAGCTTTTGGAATAATAATTCAACAGAGAAAGCTTCGTGGCATAATACTGAAATTTAGCATCATTTTAAAAGCGAAGCAGTATTAAAAATTCTTTGGAATTATTTCACAGAATTGGTTTGCGCGTGAAATCTTTTCATACTCCATTTTTCTCATTTTTCTTTTTTGAAAAAACCCTGCATACTCTCCTCTGAAATCTTGTTTCTTCCACCCCTATGACACAAGAAAAACCATTTTACGTAACGACTTCGATCGCATACGTCAACGCTGCTCCTCACCTTGGTTTTGCGATGGAATCTATCGAAGCTGATGTGGTAGCGCGGTGGATGCGCTTTCAAAATCGCGAAACATATTTCCTCACCGGAACTGATGAACACGGCGTAAAAATCGCCAACACTGCAAAAGGTTTGGGGATGACGGAAAAAGAGCTCTGTGACAAAAATTCCGAACGGTATCGGGATTTGAAATCAGCGCTGAGTCTTTCGAACAATGATTTCATCCGAACTTCAGATCAAAAAAAACATTGGCCGGGAACTCACAAACTTTGGAAACTCATGGCGAAAAATGGAGATATTGAAAAAAGGCAGTACTCAGCGCTTTATTGCTATGGATGCGAAGCCTTTATGACGGAAAAAGATCTCGATGAAAAAGGAGAATGTCCGAATCACAAGAGAAAGCCGGAGATGATTTCTGAGGAAAATTATTTTTTTACACTTTCTAAATATTCACAGAAAATTGCCGATTTGATCGAATCAAACACTCTGGAAATTATTCCCGAATTCCGAAAAACTGAAATTCTGAATCTTGCGAAATCAGGACTTTTCGATGTTTCCTTTTCACGCCCTACAGAAAAGCTTCCTTGGGGAGTTTCTGTTCCGGGTGATCCATCGCAAACCATGTATGTCTGGTGTGACGCACTGACAAACTACATTTCTGCACTTGGATATGGAGGTGATGAAAAACTCTTTTTAAAATTTTGGAATGATGGAGAAGTACTGCATATTATTGGGAAAGATATTTTGCGATTTCATGCGGGAATATGGATTGGAATGCTGCTTTCTGCTGGAGTTAAAATTCCTGATAAGATCCTTGTTCATGGCTTTCTCACAAGCGAAGGACAGAAAATGTCAAAAAGTATTGGGAATGTGGTAGATCCATTTTCGGAAGTGGAGAAATACGGTGCTGATGCCCTGAGGTATTTCCTCATCCGGGAAGTTCCTCTTGGTCGGGATGCAGATTTCTCTCGAAAAAGATTTGATGAAATCTACCAATCTGGACTTGCAAATGGTCTTGGGAATTTGTCTTCTCGAATCTATACGCTCTGCTCCAGAAATCGCGTCTTTACTCTCCCCGATGAATTATTTGAGGATTTTGCAGGACTCTTAGTCGCAGCCGAAGCCGGTCTTTATAATGCCATGTCGAAATTTTCACTCCATGAAGGTCTGGGAAGTATTTTTTATGTCGTAGACGCTTTAGATAAACTTATGGACGAACTGAAGCCATGGCTGCTGATTACTGAAAATCCCGAACACGCACGAAAAGTGCTCGCCAATTTCCTCGTTACTATTGTGTGGGTTGCACGAAATCTCGAACCATTTTTGCCAGAAACATCAGAAAAGATGAAGCAGATGTTTGGGAACGGAGAAGGAATATTTGGAGAAGGAATGATGCTTTTTCCGAGAATTGAAAAGCTTGAGGAACAGACTTTGTTCTCTCTCCCGAAGGAACAATCTTCTCAAAAGAAAAACCGTTTTTTAGATTTCAAATTTACGATTTCCAGAGCAGCAGAAAAACTCGGAATTCAAGCAGAATATATAATTCTTGAGAATATTCACGTAAAAAAATCTTCAAGAACGCTTCAAAAAGCTATGAAGCAAACTGTAGAGGAATGGAGAGAAAGTGGAGGAAGAAATAACAAACAATGGAAAATGATAATTGATGAACAGAATGCAATTAAAGAAAAATGTGGAGTGTCTCCTGAAAAGTTTCCATCAGGTCCCGTGTTCCTCGCTTCACTTGTGGAAAAAAATGGAAAATTGCCCAGTATTAACACTATTGTGGATATTTATAACATCATTTCTTTGAAGAAAGGTCTCTCTGCAGGAGCACATGATCTTGAGTTTTTTCCAAAAAAAAGTGCGAAAATTGACATTACGACAGGCGAAGAGGAATTTATTCCTTTAAATACGGATACAGCTCAAAAAATACAGAAGGGAGAATATGCTTTTTTCTGTGATGACAAAAAAATTGCTTGTAGACTCGACAGTCTTCAATGTGATAGCACAAAAACTACCGAAAAAACGAGAGATGTTCTCGTGTATTTTCAAGCTCCCAAAAACTGTTCTTCAGAGCTTCTCTCTGAGGCAAAAACTGAATTCTTAGAAATGGTAGAGCAATTTGTGCGAGAATAATATCTATCTTTTTCAATTCACATTTCACCGCTTTCAAAGTTGATTATTCCCCTTTTTCCACCTTTTTCGCTTTTCCTCCCATAATTTCCTGAAATGCTTCGAGTGGATTCCATTCTTCCTCTTTCTGTTTTTTACTGGACTCTACAACAGTTGGTTCTAATTGAACGCCGGTAACAACGGATTCAATTTCGATTTTTCGAGAAAAAACTTCTTCAAATGCAGCAAGAAATTCCTGCATGTTTTGTGTTTTTTCGACTTGGTCTTTCCAGGTAGATGCCGGAAATCTGAGGGTAAGGGTATTTCCCTGAATCGCACTAATTTCAGCATTTCTGAGGGCCATTCGAAGAAGTGCTCCTGAGAGTTTTTCTAAAATTTGTGGCCACGCCTGTTTTATATTTTCAAGAGTAAGTTCTGGAGCAAGAAATGCTGCTGTTTTCTTCTTTGGGAGATCCTTGTTTTCTCCGCCCTTCACCTCATCAAGAACCGTCAGTTTTTCCACCTGAGTCTGAATTGAATTTTTTTGTTCTGGCTTTTTCAGAGGCTCTGGAATTTCTGGTTTCTTTTCTCCTCCTCCAAAAATACCGAAAATACCGCTGCTCCGAGATACATCTTTTCGTTCTCCTTCTCCACCAAATTTTGTCGCACAGACAACGGCTACTTCAAGAGGAAGTTGAGGAATAACAGCAAATTTCATGTTTCTTTGGGCTTCGTCGAAAATATCGATCTCCCGCAGGATTTCTTGAAGTCCCTCATTTCTTTCGACTGCCTCTAATAATTTTTTTCTGAGAAATAACAAAAAATTTCGGGTAAATTCGGTAAGAGAAAATCCTTCACTCCCAATTTTATCGAGAATTTTCAGAGCAGATTCGGTTGTTTTTTGAAAAATTGCAATAAAAAATTCTTCGACGAGAGTATCTGGAACAAGTCCCATCTGTGATCTCAAAGACTCGGCATGCACTTCTCCAGAGGAGGCGTATTGTTCAAAAAGAGAAATAGCATCTCTGAGACCTCCTCCTGATTGCATTGCAAAAATCTCAAGGGATTCTTCGTCAAATTGAATATTTTCTTTAAGCCCAATTTGGCGTAATCGCACCATGATGTCGTCTTTGACAATGCGCCGAAATGCAAAATGCTGACAACGACTCTGAATGGTCTCTGGAACTTTATGGATCTCAGTTGTCGCAAGAATAAAATAGACGAAACTCGGAGGTTCTTCTAATGTTTTGAGAAGAGCATTAAAGGCTCCCAAAGAAAGCATATGGACTTCATCGATGATATACACTTTTGCCTTCCCTGAGGTCGGGGAAAATCCGATTTTATCCCGAAGATCGCGAATATGATCAACTCCTGTATTTGATGCCGCATCAATCTCAATGAGATCAACAAATCTCGCCGTGTTGATTTCCTCACAGTTGGAACACGAATTACAGGGCTCTCCTTCACGAGTAGGACGCAGGCAATTGAGCGCTTTTCCAAAAATTCGGGCAGTAGAAGTTTTTCCTGTCCCTCGAGGACCTGAAAAAATGTATGCATGAGCGGGTTTTTCTTTCTGAAGAGTGGAAAGAAGAATCTTTCGAATGTGATCCTGCCCAACAAGGTCAGAAAAAATTACCGGACGATATTTTCGATACCAAGACATAAAGTCAATTTTAAATTCTAAATTTTAAATTTCTAAATAATTTTTAAACCTCAATTTTTAAACGAAAAATACTCAAACTGATCAAACCGATAGAATATTTTTAAAAATTAGAAATTAGAATTTATTTTAAAATTTAAAATTCAAAATTTAAAATTATACTCGGATTATCCCAAAATACTTGCGAAATGAAAAGGATTTCGGGCAAGATA
Organism: Candidatus Peregrinibacteria bacterium; assembly: GCA_016220175.1. Classification (NCBI taxonomy): domain Bacteria; phylum Candidatus Peregrinibacteriota; species Candidatus Peregrinibacteria bacterium. The sequence continues at coordinate 8,898 of JACRHZ010000024.1, read as the reverse complement.
TACGGGCATTTTTATTATAACGCCATGAAAAAATATCTTTGGATCGTTGCCCTTTTCTTTTTGGGAACGCTTTCTTCGTGCGGAGGCACAGCGAGCAATTTCCCAATTCCTGAAGATAAAGTCCTTCTTGAGGACTTCTCGGATATAGAATGTCCATATTGTGCTCAGTTTCACCCTATTGTCGACAAAATACGGAAAGACTTCCCCGATGATGTTGTTGTTCGTTTCGTGCATTTCCCCCTCGATCAACACAAAAATGCCTTTCATGCCGCTGAAGCTGCCGAATGCGCTCGGGATCAAGGAGAAGAGAAATTTTGGGACTTTCTCAGAGAACAGTATAAACGCCAAACATCGCTTGGAGATTCTACATATTTAGAAATAGCGAGTGAAATGGGAATGGAAAAGTCGGAATTTGAAGCATGTCTTTCTTCCGGAAGTAAAGCCGACATAATTCGTCAAAACATTCGTGAGGGTGTTCAAAGAGGCGTACGCGGAACCCCAACGGCATTCCTTGATAAAACCCAAATTGATGATAAGAGATTTGAAGCCATTGTCAAAAAAATTCAAAGTCTGCTCAAGGAAAAACTGTCAACCCTAAAAGAAGGCTCTCCTGCATTGTAATTATTTGCAAAATCTCTCTTTTCTCCTATGTTTTATGTTTTTAGTGACAAAAGAATTTACTTTTGATGCAGCTCATTACCTTCCCAAGTATCATGGAAAGTGTGAAAATCTCCATGGTCATACGTATAAACTTCAGGTAAGCGTTCGCGGAGATACGCTTCAAGACGGACTCGCATTTGACTTTGTAAAACTCAAAGAGATTGTTCAAAAAGAAATTGTCGACGTGTGCGATCACAAACTCCTCAATGATTTTATCGAGAATCCTTCTGCTGAAAATATGTGTGTATACATTTGGGAGAAGCTTTCCGAAAAATCTCTTCTGGGAGAAAGACTTTTTGAGCTGAAGCTCTGGGAGACTCCAACGTCTTTGGTGACATATTCCGCACCAAAAACACAAAATTTTTAATTTTGTGTTCGTTCTTATTTATACTTTTCGCATATTTTTACGAGTACTATGGCTTCCTCCGTCAATACTCCATTGGGTTTTGACATTGAAAAGACTCCTCCGTTCCTCGCATTTCGTATCCTTCGCAATCGAGCAATCGAGTACTGCGGAGAGTCGAATGTTCTTGACCTCTCTCAAGGAGAGCCGGGATATGGATTTGCTCCGAATGTACGATCGCGAGAGTTTTATGCTTTTTTGCTGCTGCTTGATGTTGAATTTAATAACAATGAAACTGAGGCGCATTTTGCAAATTTACCTGAAAAAGATTTGCCCAGAATTTTGGGCCGAATTCAAAAGGTCGCTCACGAAAATTATATTCCTGAAAAAGCTGAGAAAGTTCTTCGCGATTTTGGTATTTTCGTTGACACACTCCTCAAAGTTACAAAAGAGCAAAAAATGAAATTTGAAAAATTTGATATCCTTTATGATATTTTAAAGTACGCAATTCCATCGGGAGGAAGATATCCAAATCCATGGGGAGAACCTCTTGTTCGCGCTGCTACAGCAAATGCATATCGTCATCTTCTCGGAATCGATGTAGAAAATGATGATATTATGCTTATTAGCGGAGCTTCTCATGGGATTGGAACCGTTTTTAAGTCTCTCGGCGAAGAGGGAATCGGATTTCTGCAAAAAGGTGATCTGATGCTCATTACTTCGCCCGTGTATGCCCCGTACAACAAAATTATAGAGGACAGAGGAATTAAAGTGTTTTCCCTCTCTGTAGATCCAGAAACAGGAAAAGTTGCCCCTAAGAGTCTCGAGGAACTTAGTCACGTTTCTGAACGAATAAAGGCAATGGTTCTCATCAATCCTAATAACCCGACCGGGTTTCCTTATGGGGATGATCTCCTCTCTGCAATTGGAAAAGCTGCAGAAAAACATAATTCTCTCATTATTACTGATGAAGTCTACCTTCAGTTTTTTGATCAGGCGAAAAGCATTCTTTCACTTCCCTCTACAAGAAAACGAACAATCTATATTTCTTCTATTTCTAAAACAGAACGCGCAACCGGTATCAGGTTTGGAGTATTCCTCCTCCTCAAAGAAGCTCGAGAATACATTTCTCAGAATATTCTTGGGAAAGATGTTTTGAGAGAGTTCCAGGACATTCAATGGCTTCTTTATATGGCGAAATCTCCGGGAGGAAAGACACTTGGGGCATTTCAACATATTACGGGAATCCCAGGACCATCGCAGATCCTTGGTCTTTGTCACATCATTCTTGGCGGCGAAGAGCGAAAAAAATACTTTGCTGACCTCCGAAAAAAAGTCAAAATTTTTTATGAAACTCTCGGGATGAAACACCAGGGAAATTGTTATTACGGAATGTTTGATATGAAAAATTTGGAGAGTCCTGAAAAATCGAAATTGTCCGTGGAACAAAAATATGCAGAAATTGCTGAACGTGGAGTTGTGCTCATGCCAGGAAATCTCTTTTTCTCCGAAGAAGATCGTGCAAAAAAAGATTGTACGTCGTATTTTCGGGTTTCACTCCCAAATCTCAGCTTTGAAAATACAAAAAAAGCCGCAGAAATACTTCGCAAATACTTGAGCGAATAAAAGATCATGAGAAGTTCTATCCACTTCTCGAGCGACATCATATTGACAACTAATTCCTGACAACTGACTGCTGACTCCTGGCTTCTTCAAAAATGTGCATGAGTTTTCTCCCTACAGTTTTCCAAGAAAAATTCTCAAGATGGGATCGGCGAAGCGCTTTTTGAGAAAGTTCTTTTTGTGCATTTCGATTGCAGTAGATGGTTTCTATCGCACGGGAAATTTCCGTAACGGAAGAAGGATCAAAAGAAAGAGCAGCATCCCCATAGACTTCAGGAAGAGAAGATGCATTTGAGGAGAGAATAGGAGTCCCGCAGGCCATTGCCTCGAGAACGGGAAGACCAAATCCTTCAAAAAACGAAGGCATAATGAATGCCTTTGCTGCAGAATAAAGAACTGACTTATCCTCCTCGTCTATAAAACCAGAAAAAATAAGAGAAGATGATTTCTGAAGATGAATTTTAGAAAATATACGAGGATTTTCTTTTCCTGCGATCACAAGTGCACAATTTTTTACATCACATCGCCTCTGAAAACGCAAAAAAGCTTCTACAAGATTCGCTAAATTTTTTCGTGGTTCTAAAGTGGAAAGTGAAAGAAAAAAATTATGTGGGAGATGATATTTCTTTCGAACAATATCAAGCTCAATGGGATCGGAAATCGGATGAAGATACTCGGAAACCCCAGCTCCAATGACGGTAATTTTTTCTCCGGGAATATGGAAACATTTTTGAATGTCGTCTTTTGTGAAATGTGATGGAGTACAAATTCGGTAAGATTCATTCATCTCTTTCTTCAGCCGGAGAAATTTATGCCAGATTCGGGTTTTCAATGAAAAAGTGCGCGCAAAGTGCAAAGGACTGAGGTCATGGACGAGAATAACCTTGGCAACTTTTGGGGAAGAAGGAGCGGGGCGCGGATCTGGGATAAAAACGACATCAAAGGATTCTGATGAAGAAATTTTTTCTTTTTTCCTGGCTTCTTTTTGTACGAGTCGATCAATATATGGTCTTCGGAAAAGCGCAGAAGATATGAGGAGAATCCTGTTTGAAAAAGAAGTGTGAATTCGAATGCTATTTGGAAAAGAAAATTCGGGGAAATCTGGTGGAAGTGGGCTCTCTGAATTCGTCCATAAAAAAAATTGATCATTCGGGAACGATGTACAGAGAATATTTGTGATATGCCGAACGTAGATTTCCACTCCGGAAATATTTCCGCTTTGAAGCGCCCGAAGATCAATAAGAACTTTCATTCGTTCTCAAAAAGTGTCCCTATCCTTTCAGAAAAACACAGAAAACTAAAGGGAATTCGATTTCTCAGTGTTTTCTTGATGAAATCGCGGTATTTTGATATAATGGTGAGAAGTTTATCGCCTTTTTAAAAGGCTTTATGAAAACCTATACTCTCACTATTCCGGCCGATCTCAGTCTTTCTTCTTCCGTCCGTGAAATATCGGTCAGAATTTTTGAAGAGGTCGGATTCGAAAGTGGTGACATTTTTCGGTTAAAACTCGTCCTCGATGAACTCTATATGAATGCCGTAAAATATGGTTCTGTTCAGGAATCCACGCTCCACATCACTTATGAAGTAGAAGATCGAACGCTCAGAGTAAAAATTGAAGACGAAGGAGGAGAAAAAAAAGTTTCTGCGGAAGAGTTGAAAAAAATTATGGAATATCAAAGAGCAAATACAGATCCATCAAAGTCTTCAGGAAGAGGTCTCGCACAAATTACTGATGGCTGGGCGGATACATTTAAAGTTTGGGATGGAAAACGTGGAGGACTTTGTATTGCTTTTAGCAAAAAAATTCTTTCTGCCTCGGAGAAAAAAAATTCCAGAAAGAAAAATGCTTCAGAAGCTCCTCAGGCATCACTCGACATTCCGTTGAATATTCCTCTGAAAACAATTGCGATTATGGGCGAAGTAGATCGAGTCACCCTTGAAGAAAAATCTGCTCCTGTAAATGCATATATATCCCAAGTATCAACACCTCAAATTCTCGTGCTGAGTCTTGGAGACATGACGTTCTGTAATTCTTCTTTCCTTGCCAAACTCGCTTCGTGGAAACAAGGAATGAAGGCAAAAAAAGGTGATCTTGTTCTGGAAAATGTACGTCCTGAAATTTGGGAAATTTTTGAACTCGTGGGACTCTTAAAAGTTATTTTTGCCACAAAAACAAAATTTTCAGAAACTGGGAACTTCCAAAAAACGGAGAAGGAATAACTTCTTTTGATGAAATATTGCCATGACGTACCGAAGTATAACATTTAAATTTCTGGCTCTCCTGCTTCTGGTCTCTATTCTCTACGGAGGGAGCGCGCTTATTTTGTACACACATGGCAAAACTGTCCCATTCCACTTTTTTTATCTGGGACTTCTTGCTTCTATGCTCAGTATTTTTGGCGCATTTCTTGTTTTCTTTTCAGCGCCGCTATTTCGAATTGTTCAACAGATTAAATTTCTGCTTACGGGGAAAAAATATCGGAGGATAGAGCCGAGCGCTAACGATGAAATTGGAATTATTACTCATTTTTTTAATAAAATAACCCTGAGTCTCGAGAGTATTTCTGGAGACATCATCGAGAAAAAACGTCTTACCTCAGAAATTGATGTCGCCAAAAAAATTCAGAATGATATTCTTCCAAAAAAAGCTCCAGCGATCATCGGGCTTGATATTGTAGCGAGATCTCGACCGGCAGCGGAGGTAGGAGGAGATTCTTTCGATTTTGTACAACAGGAAAATCACACCATGATTTATATCGGAGATGTTACCGGACATGGAGTCCCAGCAGGAATCGTGATGATGATGGTAAATACGCTTATTCACGCTTTCGCGAAACACAACATGTATCCGTATGAAATTCTTACTCGAGTGAATTCGATCCTCTTCAGTAAAGTTTCCGCAGAACAATTCATGAGTCTTGTGATGCTGCGTTGGGATGAAAATAAACAAAAAATGTACTTCATTGGAGCGGGACACGAATATGTTTTGGTATACCGCGCCGCAGACAAGAAGGTAGAAAGGATTCCCTCAGGAGGAATTGCGCTCCGAATGGCTCATGATATTGAAAATTTTATTGAAGAAAAGTATCTTCATCTCGATGATAATGATGTGGTGCTCCTCTATACCGACGGAATCACAGAGGGAAGAAATCCCGTAGGAGAAATGTTCACGATTGAAAAATTAGAAAAAGCTTTTCAGGCGAATGGATTTCGATCATCCGCAGAAAAAATATTTGATGCTATTACGAGTGAATTCAGCGATTTTATTGGAGAATATGTTCAACAAGAAGATGACATTACGATGATCGTCATGAAGAAACTTCCCGCGGAAGAAAAATCAAAAAAACAAATCAAGCTCACTATCGGAGGACTTCAAAACGCGAGTTACGTCAAAAGAGGAAAGCGATGGGACTGGGAATAGCTTAAAACTCAGAATTTCCAATTTTGAAATTTAAAATTTCTAAGTAAATTCTAATTTTTAAAAATGCTATGTAAATTTGAATATTTTTTGTTTAGAAATTAAGACTTGAAAATTATTTAGAAATTTCAAAATTTAAAATTAAAAATTATCCACCCTCTTCTTCAATAATTTCCGAAACTTCCGAAAAGACAGTCGTAACTTCCTGCAAACCATTGGTGCGAAAAAGAATTCCAGCTGATTCATATTTTTCTATCACGGGAAGAGTTTCTTTTCTGTAATTTTCAATCCGTCTTCGAATTGCCGCCTCATTATCATCGCTTCTCGCACGCAGAAGAAGCCTTTTTGTTGCTTCTTCCTCATCAACTTCTAAAAATATTCCCAGAATTTTCCGCTCGTGTTTTTCGAGAAGAGCATCGAGTGTTGCTTTTTGTGGAAGACTTCGAGGAATTCCATCAAACAAAACAGGGCGGGAAAGATCGGTATTATTTAAAAAGTGATCTCCTATTTCCATTACGATCTCGTTCGGCACAAGATCTCCCCTTTGAACAATGTCTTTCACTTTTCTCCCGAGTTCTGAATTTTCTTCAGTAAGTTTTCTGAGTTCGGCTCCCGTTTCAAAAATTTGGTAACCGTATTTTTCTGCAAGAAGTTTTCCCTGCGTTCCCTTCCCCGAACCTTGCATTCCGAAGAGAATCAGATCTTTCATGTTTCGATAAATAAGAATTTTCCGCCAAAGGCGGATCAGCCTCTGGCTGAAAAATCTAAAATTTAGAATTTACACGAGCTTTTCATAGTCATGCATGACGAGTTCAGAGTTAATTCTCCGAATGAGATCAAGAACAACTCCGACGATAATAATAAGTCCCGATCCTGATAAGATAAGATCGCTCCTCGAAAGGTCGGAAAACATGGTAAATATGATGGGAATAATTGCCACAAGAGCGAGGAAAATGCCACCCCACAAATTGAGTCGAACTGAAACCCTTCCAATATAGTTTGAGGTCTCCTTTCCGGGTCTATGTCCTGGAATAAATCCACCTCTCTTTTGGATGTCTTCAGCAATTTTTTCCGGATTGAAAGTAACTGATACGTAGAAAAATGAGAAAAACACAATGAGGAGAGCGTAGACGATCAAATAGAACGTAGTGGGATTTGAGGAATTAAAATGACGCGAAAGAAAATCTGTTACCGGTCCAGTGCTTCCCAAAAACTGAGAAACAACGCCTGGAAACGATATGAGAGAAATGGCGAAGATAATGGGAATCATTCCCGCCTGAAGAACACGAATTGGGAGTGAAGAAGCGCTGTGCTGGACATTTCGTGAGGCGTAAGTAATTGGAATCCGACGCTGCCCTTCTGTCACGAGAACGACTATGATAAGCATGATAAAGGTGAGGATAATGAGCAGAGCGAATGAAGGAATTTTTGCGCTTTCTCCTGCATCGATACCAGCAATAATATTTCCAAAAACACCAGGAATTGAAGACACGATTCCTGTTGTGATAATGAGGGAAATTCCATTCCCAATTCCTTTTTCTGAAATAAGCTCTCCAATCCACATAAGGAGAATCGTCCCGGCAGTAGTAATGAACATAGCCGGAATTACAGCGGTGTAGTCATATGGATTAATTACCTGTGCACCTTGCACAGACTTGGCAATGAGGAAAATCACGCCGTAACTCTGAAGAAAAGCAAATGGAAATGTCAGCCATCTCGTATAACTGTTAATTTTTCTTCTTCCTTGCTCTCCTTCTTTAGAAAGAGCTTCCAGCTTCGGAAAAACAACAGTCATGAGTTGGACTATAATGGAGGCATTGATATATGGAGAGAGCCCCATGAGAATAATGGAGAAGTTTTGGAGAGATCCTCCCGTAAGCGCGGAAAAAACGCCAAGAGCACCCGTACTAATTTCTTTGAGACTCTGAAAATTTATGTTCTGAAGCGGAATTGGAATATGCGCAAGTATTCGATAAAATATGAGCATAACTACCGTATAAATGATCTTTTTGCGAAGGTCTTTTGAATTCCAAATCTGAGCGAAATAGTTCATATGGCAAGAGAGAAATAACGAGGAAGAAACGAGATGAGAGGAGTGCAATCGTGAAACGAAATCGAAAGATATTGCAATGTTTCAAGTGGCATTATTTCACAAAATTCTGAGAGATGCTGACTCTTTTAAGGCACAGAAATAGTTCCTCCGGCCTTCTCAATTTTGGCTTTTGCCGCTTTTGAAACGAGAACTTTTTCGAAAGAAAGCTTCTTTGTGATTTCTCCTCGCCCAAGAATTTTTACAAGTTTTATATTTCTTCGAACAAGCCTTTTTTCTATAAGTGTTTCCGGAGTAATCGTTGTGCTGTTTTCAAATTTTTCCTCTATGGCATCAAGATTGACCGGTGCATACTCTTTTCGCGTTGGATTTGTAAACCCACGAAGTTTTGGCATTTTCTTGAGGAATGACGACTGTCCGCCCTCAAATCCGAGTCTTACTCCTCCGCCCGTTCGAGAATTCTGTCCTTTGCATCCACGTCCTGAAAAACTTCCGTGTCCAGAAGCATCTCCGCGACCGCGGATATTTTTTTTCTTTTTTGAGCCTTTTGCTGGCTGAAGATCATGAAGTTTCATAAGTAGGGGTCGACAAAAATAGGTCTGGCAAAAAATCTCGACTATTGTAGTCGAGAAGGAGCTGCTTCGCAAGAAGAAAATCTCATTACGTACATTCTAAAATTATAAGCACCACCCTAGAGATAAAATAAGTTTATATTTTATTTCTAGACATGAAACAAGTTCGCAAGCCAATCAGCTTCAAAGAGCGAGAGGAAATAGAGAGGATGTTAGAAAAGAAAAAGTC
>JACRHZ010000023.1 GCA_016220175.1 Candidatus Peregrinibacteria bacterium | reverse complement strand
CTCTTTCCAATTTGCGATACGATATCTCTGTCTAAGTGAGGATTTCTTTTTCATTTTGAAAGAGGTTATTGTTCCTCCTCATCTTAGACATACTCCTATTCCCGTACAATTTATTTGTGCAACAAAGCCATTTTGAATTACTAACATTTGGTTTTTAAAATTTCTCTCTCGATTTGAATGCTTTTTCATTCAAAAATTATTTTCAAAAAATAATTCAAAATTCATAATTTCTCAAATGCATTTTTCCGACGCACTTCTCAAAAAAATTCAAGAAAAAAAGTCCGTACTCTGTCTCGGGCTTGATCCGCATTACGAGCAAATTCCTGAATCTCTGAAGAAGGGAAAAAACCCAGGAGAAGTAATTACGAGTTTCCTCACAAAAATCCTGGACGCGACGCACGATCTCGTCGCTGTGGTAAAACCGCAACTTGCATTTTTTGAAGTCTTTGGATCTGAGGGATTTGTGGCATTCGAGCAAGTTTGTGAATATGCAAAAAAGAAAAATTTATTCGTTATCGTCGATGGAAAACGGAATGATATTGGTTCCACAGCTGAGGCGTATGCGGAAGCATATTTAGGGAAAAATCGACCGTACGATGCTCTTACCGTAACTCCATATTTAGGAGAAGATGGAATTTTTCCATTTATAAAAAAGTGTGAAGAAAATGAAAAAGGAATTTTTGTGCTCGTAAAAACTTCTAATCCTTCTGGTGGAGAATTTCAAGATCTTTCTGTTGGCGATGAACTTTTGCACGAACACATTGCGCGAAAAGTGGCGCTTTGGGGAGAATCATGTGTTGGGAATTTAGGGTTTTCTTCCATCGGAGCCGTCGTGGGCGCAACCTATCCAGACGAACTCAGACTTCTTCGCCAAGATATGCCAGAGCAAATCCTTTTGATTCCCGGCTATGGAGCTCAAGGCGGAAGAGCTGGGGATATTGCTCCTGCTTTTTACAAAGATGGAAAAGGTGCGATTGTAAATTCTTCTCGAGGAATTCTTTTTGCCTACAAACAGGAGAAAGCACCTGAAGAACTTTTTGCGGAGTGTGCAAGAAAGGCAGCAGAAAAATCGAAAGAAGAATTGTGGGAAATAGTTACGAGAAAGTGATACTGTTTCGCAGTATTGAAAAATATTTTTTTTGATCAGACGTATTGTGTTGTCGAGTTCCGTCGACACTTTTTGAAGCGCAAAATTTGCTTTTGAGAAGCCATGAGCAGTAAAATTGTGCGCGCGTGCGCTTGGAAGAGAAATAAAAATTTTCGTATGATACTGACATCTTTTTTTTCAACACCGATGGCAACTATCGATGAAAAACTCGACTATATTATTGTCATTCTCCAAAAGCATGATGAAAGATTTCAAGCACTCGAACAACGAATGTCAAATTTAGAGCAGCGGACACTGACCGTTGAGAGAGAAGTAAAAGCTATTTACCGAATAGCTGAATCTCTCCAGAATTTGGGTCAATCCCATGAGATCAAATTTTTTTCTATAGAATCGAAAATAGCACATATGGACGAACAGCTTCTGAAAATTTATGAGAGTAGAAAACAGGTAACGGTAGATTTTACCAGAGCATTTGCTCTCGGAAATGCCGGAATAAGTGCTGTTGTTTCTCTTATGGTCGCAATGTTTGTGAAGAGATAATCTCTGTCAGAACTTTCGTCCGGGACAAAGATGCACAATTGGACACTGATGACATTTTGGTCTTCTCGCAATACAAATATTTCGTCCGTGAAGTATCATAAGATGCGGAAAAATACCCCATTTTTCTTTGAGAAGAAGTTTTTGGAGCTCTTTTTCCACTTTTATTGCGTTTCCATACGAATCTTTTGAAATAAGATCGAGTAATTTGGCAATTCTTAGCACATGAGTATCAACAACAACTCCTTCGATTTTATGAAATCCAGTTTCTAAAATCACATTTGCTGTTTTTCTTCCTGCTCCGGGAAGTTTCAGAATGTTTTCCATCGTCTCCGGAAATTTTCCATCAAATTGCTCCAAAATCATCTTGGTGGCAGCTTTCAAATTTTTTGCTTTATTTTTATAAAATCCACTGGAATAAATCAGATTCTCAATTTTTTCAATCGGCACTTTTGCAAATGCTTTCGCATCTGGAAGCTCTCGAAAGAGTCGCGGTGTCAATTTGTTAATTTGCTTGTCCGTCGATTGTGCTGAGAGCACAACTGCAACGAACAGCTGAAAAACATTTTTGAAATGAAGGGCACATTTTGCATCTGGATACGTTTCTTCGAGAATATGAATTATTTTTTCGAGCCGGGATTTTTTTTGACGCAAAGTTTCCTGCATAAATTTAGTATATCAATAATCTCGTATAGTAAAAAAATGCTTTGAAATTTGTTTTTTATGTTGTACAATACTCCTGTACAAGTTATTCCTTCATTTATGAAAACAATTTCTTATTCTAACGCTCGAAAAAACCTGAAAGTTCTTTGCGATGAGGTCTGCGATGAACAGACCCTTCTCATTATTGAACGCCGCAATGGAGAAGCTGTCGTCGTGCTTTCGAAAGAAAATTTTACTTCTCTTGAAGAGACAGCGTATCTTCTGCGTTCGCCAAAAAATGCAAAAAGACTTCTTGAGGCAAAAGATCGAAAAAAATCAGATCGAAAAAAGTTTAAAAATCTTTCAGAACTGAAAAATGCGCTTGGAGTTTGACCAAAATGCCTTTGAGGATTTGAATTACTTTATGAAGCACGACAGAAAAAAGGCACTCAAAATCATGGAACTTCTTGAAGATACGCTGAGGCATCCATTTGTTGGTGTTGGAAAGCCAGAGCCACTGAAATATGAATTCGCAGGATGTTGGTCTCGGCGAATTGATCAGGAACACCGGCTGGTATATTCTGTGGTGAAAAATACAATTATTGTGCTGGCATGTCGATATCATTATTAGCCAAGAGTTAAAAGCGAAAAGTTCTTAACTCTTAATTTTTAGCTTTTAGTTCTTAGCTCTTCGCTTTCTCAAACACGCCAATAAAATACTCATATCTCCTCGCGATTTCTTGAGATGCATCTTCTTCATTAATTTCCCCATTTCTGAGCTTTAAAAGCGCTTCTGCAAAAATCGTTCGTCCTACTGCGAATCCCGTCACACCTTTTGACTTTGCACCCACCGTAAGCCAATGTTCCACTTTTTCCATACTTTCTCCGCGTCCAAGAATAACAATTTCCACATTTTCTGCCTCACCTTCAAAAGCTGCTTCCGAGCAAGTATCCATTGCTTCTTTTGTTTCCGTTCCTTCAATCTTCCAGACGTCCGGATAAATTCCCGCAGAATGCATCTCTCGAACAGCTTCCGCAAAACGCTCGGGTCTCAGTTCAATGTCAAATCGTTTTTTATCATCGCCACATTTGACGAGATCTTCTTTCGAAGGCTGAATGAGCGGCTCGATTAAAAATTTAATTTCATTCTCTTTACAAAAATCACTCAGCTCTTTGAGCCGAGTATTTTGGAGAGAATTATCTTCTCCTATGACAACGCGAATAAGAGCCTTTGCATACGATGGTCTGATTTCAAGGAGATGATCTTGCCAATTTTCATATTCAAAATCAAAAACGTCCTGACCTGATTTTTCTGTGGAAAGAAGATTTCTCGCTCCTAAAATTTTTGCCTCTTTGTGAATATCTTTTCCATATTCTTCATCTACAAGAATAGCGAGATCTTCAACTCCTCTTTTCTCAGCGACTTTTTTAAATCCTTCAAACACCACTTTTTTATAATGGATAAGCTTCTCTTTCTCCGCTTCGGTAATATCTCCTCCGTGTTCCAAAATAAGTTTTTTAAAAGAACCGCGGTGGTCAAATGGGAGGACGTAAAGACTTGGCATAGTCAGAGGGAATAAAATTTACGGGAGAATTGTAGCTTAGTTTTTTCTGAGCTCCAAAAAATATTTCAGTATTTTAGAGCAATTTTATTGACATTTTGTCCAGAAAAAATGAGAATTCGCAAAGTAAAATTCACATTTTTGTGAAAAATTGTACCCCGTATGCGACTTTACAAGTAACAAGATTTATTTTTTTCTTTTATTTTTTATTTTCATGTCCTCCTTCTTTTCCTCCAAAAATCTTCAACTTGGATGTGCGATGACGATTGCATTGGCATTCGCAACGATGCTCTTCGGAATTTTCCCAAAAGTGTACAGTTCATTCGCAGATGACTACACTCCGTATTATGAACCATCACGAGAACGGTGCCGTGAAGTAAAACAGCTTCTGGATGAAACTCCTGATTGGACAGCACGTTTTGGTAGTATTGAAGAGCCTGCAAAATGTAAGAGACTATATTACAATTATAATTGGACAGAAGTGGAAAGAAGTGTTGTGTATCCTCTCGAAAAATGCGCAGAAATTAAAACAAAATGGGATGAGGGAAATTGGACAGCACGATTTGGAAGCACAATGGAACCAGCAGATTGTAAGAATCTTTACTATGAAATGAAATGGTCTTCCCAGTGGTCTCCATATTATGGACTTGATATTCGCATTTCAGATTTGGTCACTAAAAATACAATTTGCCCAGGAAGCTCTGAGTCGGATCCAAATGGCTGTAAGCTCGACGGCGCAGTGGTGCGGCTCGAAGCGTTAAATCATTGGAATAATTATGTTTCAGAAGTCGTCGTAAATTCAGGAACACAAATAGATCTCGGAGAGGCTCTCCAAAATTCTCCATGGGTAAAGTTTAAAAAAGTTCCGATTTGGTACAAGGGAAAAAACTACGAAGCAGACGATGGATTTTATCAACTTACGGTTTCTAAAGAAGGATATGGAACAAAAATAGGATTAGTAGGTATTTTTGGGTCAACAGGCGGAGATTTGTATTGGGGGAGAAAAAGCATTGGAAATTACGTGTGGCTTGAGAAAAACACATCCACGGAAAATTATGTTCCGCAATATGAGCCATCACGAGAACGTTGCCGTGAGGTGAAGCAATTGCTCGACGCGCATCAAAGTGATTGGACTCCTCGATTTGGAAGTATTGAAGAACCAGCAAAATGCAAGGCATTATACTATGATTCAGGGTGGAGAGAGGTTTCTCAAAGCGTGGTATATCCACGCACAAGATGCGCGGATATCAAGGCACGATGGGACGAGGGGAATTGGACGGCGCGATTTGGGAATACTTTTGATCCCGCAAATTGTAAAAATCTCTACTATCAAAATAATTGGGATAATGAACCGACCGTGAATTATATTCCACAATATGAACCATCTCGGGAAAGATGTCGCTTAATAAAAAAGATGTTTTTTGATCCGCGAGGATGGACACCGCGATTCGGAAATCCTGTTGAACCAGCAAAGTGTAAAAGTCTCTATTACAATGTTGATTGGACGGAAGTCCCTCAAAGTGTTGTATATACTCCAGAAAAATGTGCGGAAATTAAAGCGCGGTGGGATGAAGGGAACTGGACACCACGATTTGGTGATACGACCGATCCTGCAAATTGTAAAAATCTCTACTATCAAAATAATTGGAATAATGAAGGACTCCCGACAGAAAACTATGTTCCGCAATATGAGCCATCTCGAGAGAGATGTCGTGAGGTAAAGAAGCTTCTCGATGCAACACCAAATTGGACAGCGCGGTTTGGAAGCATTGAAGAACCCTCAAAATGCAAAAGATTGTATTATTCTTATTCTGGATGGAGAGAAGTAGAACAAAGTGAAGTATATCCGCCAGAAAAATGTGCTGAAATTAAGGCAAAGTGGGATGCAGGAAACTGGACTGCACGATTTGGGAACACAATAGAGCCAGCAGATTGTAAAAATTTGTATTATCGAAATAACTGGACAAATGGAAATGGTAATACATCATGGACTTCTCAATGCATGAATACCGTTACTGATTTATGGGGAAGATATACCATAGAACTTCTGGGAAAAGATGGAAAACGCACTGCAGATTGTCGTTTTGTCAATTTTGGGTACGATATCATTAGTGGCACAGCAGATTTAATAGGGATGAATGAATATGCCCTGATTTTTGATGCGACAAAAAAAGGAAAAATTCGTGTTACCACTCATGAGTCAACATATTACTGGGCTGAATTTGACATAGGAGGTACTCCTCCATGTACGAATAGAGTCACTGATCTCTCAGGAAAATTTAGTATAGAACTTCTTGGAAATAACGGACAAAGGCATGCAGATTGCCGTTTTTCTGAATATACTTATGATGTACTCAGTGGTGAAGCAAAACTTATAGAAATGAATGAATATACGCTCACTTTTGATAGTACAAAGAAAGGAAGGATCCGGGTAGTAACAACAGCTCCGACACATTATTGGGCAGAATTTGAAATTGGAAATTCTTCTGAAACATCAAAAGGTATTCCTCCTGCAGGATATGAAGACAAAGTAATTACCGCATTTGATGTGTATGATAATCCATTTCCTGATACAGACATTACCGTTCTTGCTGGTCAAGCAGCGGCTGAACTGTATCGAAGAGCCATTATTGGAGGATATCCAGATGGGGAATTTAAAGGAGAGAAACCGGTAAATCGTGCAGAGCTGGCAAAATTTTTCCTCTTTGCTCGATATGGAACTGTTGATGACACCAGCAACAACGGACAGTTTCCTGATGTTTTGGAGAACCAATGGTATGTACGATTTGTTGTCACCGCTGCAAAACTCGGAATCATCAATGGATACCCCGATGGTCTTTTCCGACCGGGAAATACCGTAATTCGAGCAGAGTTTTTGAAAATGATTGCGAAAACCTTCGATATTGAAAGTGGACTTAGCTATTCATATTTTGATGTTACTTCTGCAGATTGGTTCGCAGAATATGCCGGAATTGCACAAAAGTATGAACTTTTCCCTGGTGAAGATAACTTTTTAGCTCCCGGACAAGAAATGTCACGATATGAAGTTGCAGTAGCAATTTTCCAGTATTTGAAAAATAGATAATTGGAATTTTAGCCAATTTTAAAAAGCCGAACACAAGACGTGTCCGGCTTTTTTGTGACGAATGAGAAAATTATTTCGTAGAATAATTTGCTACGAGTTCTGCTTCGCCAAGGACGTGTCCGTTTATACCATTCAGAAGTTCCGCTTTTGTACTTCCTTCCACGAGATTTAGTTCTGTATTAAGTGCGGAAAGTTTGAAGAAGTAGCGATGAGTTCCGCTGGGAGGACATGGTCCGCCATATTTGAGTTGATCGAAATCATTCTTTCCAAGGATTGCTCCAAGAGATGCAAGCGCACTTTCGCTTATTCCCTCAGATAAATTTCTCGCCGTAACTGGAATATTCCAAACGACCCAGTGAACCCATGTTCCATCCGGAGCATCGGGATCATCTACGATGAGCGCGAGAGTTTTTGTTCCTTCTGGAACATTTTCCCATGATATTTCAGGAGAAACATCACCTGCATCACATGTGTATTTTGCAGGAATTTCTGCACCAGCTCGAAATGCGCCAGATTTTATAATAAGAGGTTCCTGCTCATTGTTCTCATTGTTTTTTGGTTCTTCCTTTCCTTCTGACGTTACTGGTGCTTCTCTATAATCTGGATTTACCATTTCAGAAATTCCTTCTGGTCCAACGTTATCGAGTTCTTCAAGAAGTTTGGCTCCCACAGTCATCATCTTCGCTCCAGTCGCACGAACCATTGGTCCATCAAGATTCATTTTCCCAGTGTTTCCTTCT
>JACRHZ010000022.1 GCA_016220175.1 Candidatus Peregrinibacteria bacterium | reverse complement strand
TGGTTACGATTTGAAGTAACTCACAATCACTGCTTCACTTCCTTCAAAAAACTCATCGAAGCCGTCTCAGAGTTTCTCCTCACTTTCCAAAAACCAAACCTCCTATCTCTTATCACTGTTAATTCTTAGACTCTAGGTAAAGCGATCTTCTCTCCACAGAGAGAAATATTAAAAGATTATTAAATTATTTTTTCAATTTCTGAATTTCTTGCTTTGCTGTGACGATCATGGCTGCCGTATCGCTCGGATTCACAGCAACATCCGGCGTAACTCCTAGCCCTTGAATAGATCTTTGGAGAGGTGAAAGCCATTCGGAACGCGTCATTTTAAATAAGGCTCCATCACTAAATTCTGCAAGTTCCTGAACGGTTCCTTTCCCGAAAGATTTTGATCCAACAACTCTACCGCGTTTGCTATCCTGAATAGCTGCAGCAAAAATTTCAGATGCTGATGCCGAATATTTATCCACAAATACTACGAGTGGAATATCCTGAAACTTTCCATCTCCCTTGACCTCGAGTTTTTCCATATTTTCAAGAGACTTCTCCCATATTCCCACAGAATTTTCGGGGAGGAGTGATCCGAGCATCTCCAAAGCGCCATCAAGAAGACCTCCTCCATTCCCTCGTAAATCCACAATAATTCCAGAAATGTTTCCTTCTGCAGTGTACTTTTCCAAAGCACTTCGAAAGTCCTGAGCAGTTTTATCAGCAAAAGAAAGAATTTCGAGTACAAGAATATCGCCTTCAAGGCGAGGAAGTACGAGTGGAATCTCTACCGCAGCACGAGTAAGAGAGAGGATCATCTCACTCCCATTTCTCAAGATTGTAATTTTAACCTCTGTTCCCGCAGGTCCGCGAATATAATTCACAACTTCGTCAACTTTTTTCCCCTTCATAGAGAGATCACCAACTTTGAGAATGACATCTCCTGAAAGAATTCCCGCTTTCTCTGCTGGAGTTCCGGGATACGTTCGCGCAAAGACGATATCTTTTGCTTCATTTTCTCCAAGCTGAGCTCCAATTCCTTCAAATTCTCCGTTCAGATCTGCCTGAAATTCTTTTGCATCCGGAGGTGCAAAATATATGCTGTATTCATCTCCGAGCTCCTTTACCATTCCTGTAATCGCCGCTTCCATGAGCTTATCATCATGGACTCTGTCCTGATACAAAAATCGATCATGAATGGCATCCCAAACGTAATCAAACACTTCAGATTTCTCCCTTTTTTTATTTACAGGGGAAAAACTTATCTGAATATTCTTTGCTCCAGAATTCTCACGAAAAGTGAGAATACGCGTAAGCATTTCTACGGCTTCTTCCCTTGTTAATTTTCTCTGGGCTCCTGTAGTATTTTTAGAAATTGACCTCCAAATGCCGAGATCAAGAGATTTGAGAACGGCAGATTTGAGTATTGGATTCTCTGGAAGATCATCCCATGTATTTTCAGTTTTATAAACTCGCGGGAGCGGAACTCCTTCGAGTGTCATGAGAACTTTGAGAGCTTCTGCAACGGTAATTTTATTTTTCGGGAAAAAATATTTATTGGTATTGATTCCTCCAAGCTCCCATGCTTTTGCTATATATGGAGCTGCTTCGTCATCTTTTCCAACATCTAAAAAAGGCTCCTGTCCCATTTCAGGGTCAAGAACTCCAAGATTTCGTAAACTCCACACAATAAAATCCTCGCGGGAAATAAGGTGTCTCGGGTAAAAATTCTCTGCTTCTCCATCACTTCCCAAAATCCCCTGCTCTTTGAAGTAGAGAATAGACGGGGTTTCTGTGTCCGAGAATGCATATACAGTACTCGAAAAAATTGTGATCGACAGAAGAGAAAAAAACGCTGCAAAAAACACCGAAGGGATCACCTGTATCCATCGTTTCATACTTCTTTTGATAAAATGAAAAATCGAAAGAACTGTACTTGACGATTTTACTCTTTTTTCTCTCCAGCCTCGGGCTTTTTCTCACCCATTTTTCCTTTTCGGAAAATCTGAAGAGCATTCATCATTGCTTGAGCATTTACGAGTTTGTTATTTGTCCCATAGCTCTTTCCAATAATATTTTGAATTCCAGCGAGATCTGAAATTTTTCTGAGCGCTCCTCCTGCAATAATTCCCGTTCCGAGTTTCGCAGGCATAAGCAAAATCCGTGCGCTTTTGTACTTATATTTGATTTCATGAGGGATTGTCCCATTCACCATCGGAACTCGAATCAATCGCTTTTTTGCCGCTGCCACAGCCTTTTGAACTCCCACCGCCACTTCCACAGATTTTCCCGTTCCGAGTCCCACTCTCCCCTTTCGATCGCCAATAACAACTGTTGCTCGGAATCGAAGTCTTCGTCCTCCTTTGACTACACGCGTTACTCGAGCGATATCCAATACTTCTTCATCAAATTCTTTTTCTTCCTTCTCACGAGTCCGTGCACGACCTCTCCCTCTCCCCTTTCCCCTTCCTCCACCATCTTCAGAACGACCATGACGCCTTCCTCCACGTTGGCGTGGAGCCGCATTATCAGAACCTCCTTCTGCTCCATTTGCAGGAGCTTCTGAGGTCTCAGCTTCTTCGATATTATTCATATCATCATTTACGAGCTTTTCAGATAATGGTGTTTCTTTTTCAGACACGAGAAAAATGAAAAATTACAAAAAAAAGAAAATTAAAACTTGAGTCCAGCTTCTCGGGCTCCTTCTGCAAGGGCTTTTACCCGACCATGAAATTTATACCCGCTGCGATCAAATACGCAAGTTGAGATCTTGAGTTCGAGCGCCCTCTTCCCGATTTCCGTTCCGAGCTTTTGAGCAGCTTTTCTATTTGATCCTTTCTTTTCTTTTCGTGTGCTTGCCCCCACAAGAGTTTTCCCAAGAGAATCGTCAATAAGTTGCGCTTCAATTGATCGAAGCGACCTAAAAACACTCAGCCTTGGTTTCTCTGCAGTTCCATAAATACGACTGCGAATTCGCTTTTTTCTTCTGAGCCGTTTTTGTACTTTCTCCTGTTTCATAATTAAAAAATAACAAAAAAAATTATTTCTTCGCAGTTTTTCCAGCTTTACGAGGCACATATTCCCCTACATACCGAATTCCCTTCCCTTTATATGGTTCCGGTTTTCGGAGCTTACGAATATTCGCGGCAAATTCTCCAACGGCCTGTTTATCAGCTCCAGTTACGATTATCAGATTTTTCACTTCTTTATCGACTTCCACATGAACTCCATCGGGAGCTTTCATTTCAATAGGATGTGAAAATCCAAGGCTCAGCGTAATTTTCGTGCCGCTTGCCTGAACTCTGTATCCAACTCCAATAATTTCCATTCGTTTTTCAAATCCCTTATGAACTCCGTGTACCATATTATTCACAAGCGCACGAGCAAGACCATGAAGTGCCTTAGCTTCCCTCTCTTCTGAGGATCTCTGGAGCTGGAGCACACCATCATCTACTTTCCCAGAAATTCCGTTGGGAAGATCATATGTGAGAGAGCCCTTCGTTCCTTTCACAACAAGTTTTCCACCATTTACTTCGACAGTGACACCAGATGGGATCTTTACCGGCATTTTTCCAATTCGAGACATGCAAAAATTCAAAAAAAATAAAAATTAATACACTTCACACACATACTCCCCGCCGATTCCCTTCTCCTTCGCCTCATCAGCAGCCATAATGCCTTGAGAAGTAGAAATAATTCCAATCCCATATCCATTTTGTACTGATCGTATTGATGAAGCATCACAATACAGACGCTGTCCTGGTTTACTTTTTCGAGTGAGATGAATATCTTTTTGAGCTTTGTGAAGTGTTATTTCGATGTCTTCAAATTTTCCATTTTTTACTTTCTTGACTTCACCAACAAATCCCTTTCGTGAGAGAATTCCTGCAATAGCATATTTCATTTTTGACGCAGGAGTCCGAACAGCCTTGTGCTGAGCGCGGGACGCATTTCGTATTCTTGTGAGCAAATCTGCAATAGGATCGGTATTCATGGAAGAAAAAAAATAATTTTGAATTTTAAATTCTAAATTTTAAATGTTTTTTTTATTAATATAACTATAAAACCAAAAAAATCTATAATTTATAATCTAAAATCCAAAATCTAAAATTTACAGGAACTACCAACTTGATTTTCTGAGTCCGGCAATTTCTCCTTTTCTCGCCGCTTCACGAATACAAATTCGACACATATCAAAAATTCGAATATATCCATGCGGTCTTCCGCATTTATTACACCTGTTATACACACGCGTTCCCATTTTTGGTTTTCTCCCAGCTGCAAGCGCAATGAGATATTTTCGCTTGAGTTTTTTTGCCTTTTCTACGAGTGACGTCTTTGCCATGAGCTTATTTTGAGAAAGGAAAATTAAATTTTTCGAGAAGTTTTCGAGCGTCCGCATCTGTTTTCGTATTGGTGGCGATTGTAATTTGCAAGCCAAATGGTCTCACCACATCATCCTGAGAAATTTCAGGAAACACGGTGTGTTCCTTGATTCCAAATGAGTAGTTCCCTCTCCCATCAAAAGACTTCCCGGGAAATCCTCTAAAATCTCGAATACGAGGTGCAACATAGGTGACAACCCGCTCAAAAAAATCATACATCCTTTTTCCCCTGAGCGTCGCAGAAACTCCAACAGTTGCTCCTGCTTTCAGCTTGAAATTCGAAATAGAAACTCTGGATTTATTCACAATGGGTGATTGTCCGGTAATAAGCTTCATCGCATCTACAACCTTTGGAGAATCCTTTTTCTCTCCTCCAGCAAGATATTTTCCAATTCCAGCATTTACCACAATTTTGAGCATGCGAGGAACAGCGAGTCTATTTTTCACCGCGAGCTCCTTTTGAAGCTCCTTACTAATTTTTGCCTTATATGTTTCGAAAAAAGACATAGAAGAAATTACAAATTATGATTTTACAAATGGTTTTTCGAGATTTGCCCCGCTCCGAACAGCAACCCGGAATTTTCTCCCCTTTTTGGGAATTTCATATCGAACACGAGTTGGCTTTTTTGTCTCCGGACACATGACCATAACATTTGAAACATGAATCGGGGCTTCTTTTTCTATCCGCTCTCCAGCTTTATCACGATTTTTTTTCACGTGTTTGGTCACGATGTTCATTTTCTCCACGACTACCCGATCTGCTTTTGGAAACACACGAATAATCTTTCCCTTTTTCCCCTTGTCTTTGCCAGTAATGACCATAACGGTATCTCCTACTTTAACTCGCATAATGATAAAAAATGTATCAGAAAGAAATTATACTACTTCGGGAGCTAACGAAATTATTTTTTGAAAACCTTTATTTCGAAGCTCTCTCGCTACGGGACCAAAAACACGAGTTCCCTTTGGAACGTCATCCTTGCCAACAATAACAACTGCATTCTGATCAAAACGAAGATATGAGCCGTCTTTTCTTCGAGTGGTTCGTATTTGACGAACAATTACCGCCCTTTCAACGCTTTTTTTCTTCACTACTCCTCGTGGCATCGCTTTTTTAATAGACACCACAATGACATCTCCTAAGTAAGCGTATCTCTTCTTTGACCCGCCGAGTACTTTAATACACATTGCTTCCTTTGCACCGGTATTATCCGCTACTGCCAATCGTGTTTGAACCTGTATCATAAAAATTTACATCAGAAAATTACAGAAAGAATTTACGACACGATCTCCTCAAGAACATCTTCTGGAGCAACCTGAGCGAGATCCTCCGCAATAACCTCTGGAGCTCTCTTCAGTATTTCCGTAAGCACCCATCTTTTTCTCTTCGAGAGAGGCCTGGATTCAGAAATTATCACCTCGTCTCCTTCATGGCAACTCTCTTCAGGATCGTGCGCAACAAATTTTGAAGATGTTCGAAACCTCTTCTTGTACTTTGAATGCACTTTGTACTGATGAACAGTAACAACAATCGTCTTTTCCATTTTTGCCGATGTCACGATTCCTTTTTTTGTTCTCATGAAGCGGGAGAAAGAGAAGAGTTTGGTGAAATTTTTGCCATCTCGGCGGTTTTGAGCTGAGCTATATATTTTCGGAGTTTTCGATATTTTGAATTATTTTTTTCCTGTCCGAGCTTAATCTTCATGCGGAGTCCCAAGAGTTCTCTCTCGGATTTCTGAATTTCTGCTCTAATTTCTTCAATGCTCATGCCGGTAATTTGTACAAATGTGGTCATGCGAAATTAAAAATCTCCTTTTTTTACAAATCTTGTCTTTATGGAAAGCTTATATGACGCCAAACGAAGAGCAATTTTCGCATTTTCTTCGCTGATTCCTTCCATCTCAAATAGAATTTTCCCCGGAAGGACGGCAGCGACATATCTCTCAACAGATCCTTTTCCTGATCCCATCGGCACTTCAGCAGCTTTTGTTGTGACTGGCTTATGGGGAAAAATCCGAATCCATACTTTCCCTCCTCTCTTAATGTACCGTGTGATCGCTCGGCGAGCTGCTTCAATAGAACGTGCATTTATTTCCCCTCCCGTCATTGCTTTGAGAGCATATGTTCCAAAAGCAATTTCCTGCCCTTTCGTTGCAACTCCTGAGAGTTGTCCTCTCATTCGATGCCATTTCCGATATTTCGTTTTTTTAGGACCAAGCATTCAGAAATTTTGTACAAAAGAATAGAAACCCGTGCGTGCAAAAATGCAAGCTGGGAGATTGTAGTCGAGAGGACTAAGGGAAGTCAAGAAATTTTATTCTCCCGTACATTCTAAAATTATAAGCACCACCCTAGAGATAAAATAAGTTTATATTTTATTTCTAGACATGAAACAAGTTCGCAAGCCAATCAGCTTCAAAGAGCGAGAGGAAATAGAGAGGATGTTAGAAAAGAAAAAGTCGTA
>JACRHZ010000021.1 GCA_016220175.1 Candidatus Peregrinibacteria bacterium | reverse complement strand
GTTCTGCTTTGAATAGTATGACTGCTCTCGGAATGCCAAAAAGTTACAAAATAGTATGAAAACCTTAGAAAAAGAAAATTGCTCTTTCCTGAGTCTCTATATTATGATTTGTGCAACAAAGCCATTCAAAATTCAAAATTTACAATTCAAAATTATTTTACGAGTTCCGGCGGATCCTGTTTTTCAAACTTCGGTAATACACACATTTCACCACAAAAAACCAGAGAAAGAAAATATCAGCGATCATCCACCAGAATTTCTTGGAAAAAAATCGGAGTTCTTCCAATCGAAACCATAAGAGAAGAAGAAAAATGATCCCAAATGTTCGAAGGAGCGCGGAAGATTTCTTGAGCGTTTTATGCAACGCTTTCTGCTTCTCTTTGTTCAGGAGTTTTCGCCCGAAAAACGGGATTACAATAAGTCCAATGGCAAAGCCGGCTACGAGAACATCAAACCAGAGAGGGTCGGGAGTAATGCTCTTGTCTGCAAAAAGGAATTCTATAATATCATTCATAAAATGAGCAGAGAGAATAAAAAATAAAAAAACTAATCTTCTTTTTTCTTTTTCAAAGACGCATCAGTTTTACCCTTTTTTTCACCACAATACGGGCAGATATCCCATTTTTTGGGAAATTGTTTTTTACATTGCTCACATGCATGATTCACTTCTTCAGCGCACTTAAGACAAAATTGAAACCCTTCTCTCAGCGTTTGCGCACACGAAAAACAATAACTCTCACCACCCTCGAGCATTCGATATTCTAAATCCTCATGATATTTTTCGAGGAGAGTTCGGTGAGGGCGAATAATGAGATAGAGAATCAACCCAAAAACAGGAAGAAAAATATTGAGGAGAATAGCTCCGATTTGAAAGAGAATACTCGAACTTCTGTACATTGCATCACGTGTGACCCAGATCACGAGAGCAAGCCATAGTATGGCAATATAAAAAACAAGAAAACCCCCAACGAATTGGAATGTATCTGAATGAAAAAAGAAGTTTGCGGTATCAAACCATTTCAGAAATTGAACACCAGAATCACCCATATGAATTGAGGAAATATCGTAAAAAAATAAAAATACTACTCTGTATCTCCGTGAGACAGTGGTTCCACTGCTGTTTCAGGAGGACGTTTGAGGCGGCGTGGAATCATCAGAGGATGCGTGTGGAATACGAGAAAAAATACGGCCATAACTACTATGCTAAAACTCATGACTTGAGGAAGACGCGCTTCGGTAAATCCAATATCTATAAGTGTAGCAGGATCACCACGATAAAATTCAAGAATACCGTTTCCCAAGAAAACAAGGCCCAGGAAGACTCCAAAGAATGTGCCATCACGAGGGAAAAAACGTTTTTTCCACAACCTTACTCCGACGATCAGCAAGATAAAAAAATACAGCGCAGCGTAAACTTGAACGGGATGCAGTGGGACAGAATATCTCACCTCAAACATGTTATAGGTGATACCAAAGGGAAAGCTGTCAGAGACGGGAGTTCCATAATCCCATCCGGAGAAAAACGCTCCAATATTCCAAAAAATGAGGAGAAAAATCGTCGGAAGAGTAAAAGCATCAAGCCATTTCCACATGTTTTCTTTTTTCCAAAAAACAGTAATCAAAAACAAAGATAGAAACCCTACCCCAGTCCAAAATTCATCGATTCCTCCGTGCCAGAAGAAGATAAATTTTTTGAAAAATAAAAACATCTGAGACCATGTCGAAACATCTTCTGAGTGCGACTGAAAATATGACCAAAAAGTTTCCATAGCGCCAAGACGCCCCACAACAAGACTCACAAAAGAAAGCAAAATGAGTCGATCATTCAGGAACTTGAGGGAAAGCTCTTTCTCATGGACTGTTCGAGTGAGCATCCACGTCGAGAGGATGAGTCCTGCCACAAGAATCACTCCGCCGGTAGAAAAAAAGAAGGGGTCTACACGAAAGTTTGCCAGATCCATGAGGGCAACTTAAATCACGGACTATTGTGACAGAGTTTTCTGAAAAAAACAATTTTGGAATCATCTCTAATTCAAGCCATTTATAGAACTATACATTCATCAGGAAAAGAAGAAATCCGCTGATGGAAATGACGGAGGAGAATGCGAGTACTTTTCTTTTTTGTTCGCAATATTCATGCCATATCATGAGATTTCCATTGAGCAGAAAGACGAAGAGAAAAATGATGATGAGAAATGAATTTGAAAAAAATGAGTAAAAAACGGCGAGGGAAATCCCTATCCTTTTTTGTACCATAAAAATTGAAATCAGAAGGAAGAGGGTAGAAAATCCGAAGAGAAATCCCAAAATATCATGAATTTCTTCAATGAGAAAAAATTGAGAATGCACCTCAGCCTTTGTTCCAATACTATTTTTTTTGTTTTCAAGAGCTATTTTTTTTGCCTTCTCTTTTTTTTCTTTTCGATTCCTCTGAAGTTTTTGATAATTTTCATACCATCGAGAAATATATTCAAAAAATTCATGAAGTTTTTGTCGACGACGCGCGCTACTTCGTGTTGAAATCATACGATCGACAATCGAAAGAATATCTCGAAATCTTTTTCCGCGGAAGCTTTTTTTACGGTCTAGATTCTTGAGAAGCCTACTCTTCACTACTTTTTGCTGAGGGATCACAGCCTCTCCCTTCTTCAGAAGTCTTGAAAGTCTTTGTGAAGTGAGTTTAAGTTTTCCAAGCGCTGATGCGTTTTGAACGGATTTTTTCTGAACGCTCCCAACAATTGCATCGACCGCAGAATCTTCTTCAGGCGATGCTTCCTGGACATTTTCGCTTTCATGGAGGTCCCCCTGTTCGTACCGAGTGATAATGCGATGAATGGTCTCAAAAAGTTCGTCAGAAAGCTGTTCAATATACCCGAGGTTTGTCGAGAGTTTCATGTGCATGAGGGTGTCCATACTCTCTTCAATAGTGGCATATTCTTCGTTGGAAATTTTCTCCCGATACTTTTCCAAGATTTCTCGCGACCTCTCGAGTACAATATCCACTTCCTGCTGAATTCTTTTCTTTGCTTCTATAAAATTTTCACTCGCAAGATTCAAAATATCTTCCGCTTCAGTCGTTGCTGCTCCATGGTGAACAGGAGTAATCCCAAATTCCATTTGCACAGATTCCTCAAGTTCTTTGAGTCCCATTGCCCCCTTTTGCAAACGATCATTTTCTGGAGTGAGGGCATCACAGAGAGCAAAGACTTCAAAATTATATTCAGCAATAAGTCTTCGATACGCATTTTTTCGGTCCGTGGCCTCAATTGTTCCACTGGTTTCTTTTCCCTGTTGATCTCGGCATGAGAACCAGAAGCTTTGAACATTCGCGTCCATACTTTCAAAATTCGGACTCAAATCTTCTAAAACCGTGAGAACAGAAAGCCCCATTTTATGCAGTGCCATTTTTGCTTCATCAAGGTTCTCTGCGGTAATGAGCCCAGTAACTTTTTGATATTCATTGTTAATAGCAACGTACGAATATTTCATGAGAAATAACGGTATAAAGTGTTCTCATCATTATACCAAAGAAAAATCGTTTCAGCAATGTCTTAAATGAGAAGAATGCCATTTTAGCCAGTATTTTGCCATAGAGTCCACTTCGATATTCACGAGATCAGAAATATGAAGAGATCCAAAATTTGTCATCGCCAGTGTTTGCGGAATGATGGCGACCGAGAAAGATTTTTTCGATATTTTGGCGATGGTGAGAGAAACTCCATTGAGAGCAACGCTTCCCTTTTCTACCAAAAATGGAGAGAGTTTTTCCGGAATTTTAAATGAATACATTCTCCCGGGAAAACTCTCTTGAATCTTGATAATCGGGAGAACATCATCTCCATGCCCAAGGACTACATGTCCGTTAAATCTTCCGTTCACTGGAAGAGCTCTTTCTAAATTCAGAATTGTCGCATGAGCCAGATTTGTGCGTGATAACGTCTCAGGAACTACGGTAAATTCTAAAAATTTTCGCGAAAACTTTGTAAGAGAAAGACAAGCTCCGTTTACGGCAATACTTTGCCCAACGTGGAGACGCTCATAGTTCCGAGGTCTCTCGATCTGAAGAGTATTTCCCTCGAAAGACAATACTTTTGCCATTGCTTCGATAATGCCCGTAAACATAGCGGGGATGAAATCCTCCCTATTTTTGTGTAAAAAAATAGGTTTGCCAAGCGAAAAAATCAAATTTACTTTTTTTCTCCGCTTGTAAATGAGCGCCGCGAAAAAGAATTTGCCTTTTTGCGAAAAATCTGGGAAAATTACTGACGAAAATACGGATGAACGTTTTTATAAAGTACAAAGTATGTAAAGAATACGTGCTTTTTTTGTGTTCTCAGTCGTCAATTGCTTCCTTAATTCACTTATCTTTTTTCCTATGAAACCACAATTTCTTGCCGCGCTGAATCAAATTTGCGCCGAAAAAAATATTTCTCAAGAAGTCGTCTTGGAAGCTGTAAAAGCCGCGATTGCAACTGCATATCGAAAAGACTATGGAGACAAAGAACAAGAAATAGAAGTCGTACTCCGCGACGATGTCGATTTTGCTTCCATTTTAATCATTAAGGAGGTTGTAGAAACAGTTGAAAACGAGAGTTTTGAGATCTCATGGGATGAAGCGAAAAAACTCAAAAAAGACGTCGAAATTGGAGATGAAATCAAAATAGATGCGACTCCACTTGGATATGGTCGAATTGCAGCACAAGCGGCAAAACAAGTCATTCTGCAAAAACTTCATGAGGCTGAACGGCAAGCGCTCTTTTCGCGATTCAAAGACAGGGAAGGAGAACTCTTGACTGCTGTGGTCAATCGTGTTGAGGGAAGCCAAGTATTTCTTGAAATTGAACGGACATCAGTCCTTCTCCCCGCGAGACAACAAACCCCGAATGAAAGATATTTTCCAGGAAAACGGATTCGAGTGTATCTTGATCAGGTAGCACAAACAACGAAAGGACCGCAGCTCCAAGTGTCGAGGACTCATCCAAGACTGGTGGAAAAACTTCTCGAACAAGAAATTCCGGAAATTGAGCACCACGACGTTGAGGTCATGGCAATTTCACGAGATGCCGGATTCCGTTCAAAAGTAGCAGTAAAATCCAAGGATGAAAAAATAGATCCCGTCGGAGCATGTATTGGGCAAAGAGGTGCGAGAATTCAACCGGTAATGGATGAACTCGGAGGAGAGAGAGTGGATATCATCGAGTGGGATGAAGATCCAACAAAATTGATCGCAAGGGCACTTCAGCCGGCAGAAATATCAAACGTCGTCGTGGTAACGCAGGAAGAGTATACGGATGAGGCAACGGGGAAATACATAAAAAAGCGAGCGGCAGTTTTTGTGGACGAGACCCAAAGAGCAATGGCTATCGGGAAAAAAGGGCAAAATATTCGACTCGCCTCAGAACTCACAAATTTTGAGCTCGATATGTATAATGCTGAAGAATATGAACCATTCAAAACAAAACTTCACGAACTCCTCAACGAAAAAGAGAAGAATTGAAAAATAGAGCGTTGTCATATTCTTGAAAAATTGTCCAGGTTTTCTCCATTGAGAAATTTCCGAAAAACTGGTATCATATACGGATGGAATTCAATTTTTGAAGTGAAAAAACAAATACAAAAAATTTCGGCATTTTTTTTCATACTTACCGGTTTGTATATCGGAAGTAGCTTTGCTTCTGCTGCAGCACCGCTGAGTGCTCAGGGACAAGACACAATTGCTGGCTATGCTGTTTCTCTCAAGTCTTCTCGAGGAACTCCAGAAGAAGATGTTACTTTTCGAGTAGAAAAGCCGAATAAAGGGATCGTCAATATTCCGGCGAAGACAAATGAAGTCGGTATTGCCGCTGCAGATCTTTTTAGTCTCCAAACTACTGAGGCAGGAACATATTCCGTGAGTGTTTATTATCGTGATTACGCTTCAGAACATCCGTCCATTTCGACATTTGAAGTATTTCCGGGCGAAGTTTCTGCAAGTCAATCAACTGTTACTCCAAGTATGGGCGCAATTGCTGCTGATGGGAGAGAGGAAACATTTATCGAAGTAACGCTTCGCGATAAATACTCAAATCCCATTCCCGACCATCTCCTCACACTTGTTTCTTCTCGGAGGGAAGATCACATTTCGGAAGATCTTTCTGGAATTGGCACTGACCGCAACGGAAAAAAAATATTCCACCTTTTTTCAGAAGAACCTGGAATTTCGTACATAACGGTTCTTGATCGTGCCACAGGAACTCCTCTTGACGCTCGCGCAAAAGTAATATTTTTCGAAGCAGAAGCGGAAAAGAGTGATCTCCCCCGCGGAGGAAGTAAACTCACGGCGAACATATTTGGGGAAAATGATTCCTCCGAACTTTCAGGTCCTATTGTCGGATTTGAGCTTACTTTTGAAGACGGGAAGGGGAATACGAATTCTGCCGTGGTCGGCAGTGATCAGAATTATTTCACCGTCAGAGCAATAGATGCCGAAAAAAAAACAGTGAAAAATTACACAGGAACAGTGCAAATCGGCACAAGTGACCCAAGTGCCAATTTTCCACACGAACATACATTTGAAGAAAAAGATTTGGGAGTATTCCAATTTTCACTCGCGTTTCGATTCTCGCAAACAGGAAAACAAACTCTTCAAGTTTTTGATTATGACCCTGATACCGAAAAAGTTTCCCGAAATATTTCAGGGGAAATTGAAATTATGGTAAAGGAATCGGAAGGAAATGTCCCATCACCAAATACTCCTCCCGGCGGAGAAGTAGATGTGAAAACTCCTGAAGAAGGAAGCACGTATGCCACGAGAGATATTTCTCTTACGGGGAAAGGAAATGCCAGGTCAGATCTCTTGGTCTTTCTCGATGACAAAGAAGTTTCTTCCGTTTCTACGGATGCAGATGGAGTGTTTTTTGATACAATTCGTGATGTTCAAGATGGAGCTCACACCATATATCTCCAGGAAAAAGCAGGGAAAAAATCTCTCTCGAAAACAGTATCTTTTTCTGTGGACACGAGATCTCCCACGCTTGATGATTTTCGCGTTTCTCCAAAAGGAGAAGTAGAAGCCGGAACAAAAATAATGGTTACTCTCCTTTCAGAAGCAGCCATTCCGAAGACCCATCTCCGAGTTGATAATCAAGAAATTTCTTTCACAGAAAAAGAAGGAACGCCAGGAAATTACGAAGTGACATTTGATGCGCCAAAAATTCCAGGAGAATATTCGCTCGATGTCATACTTATCGATCCATATGAAAATGAAAGCAGTTTTGTGTCAGCAGCAAAAATTAAAGTAATTGCAAAGAAAAATGAACTTCCCGCATTCCCTCGAAATGTCAAAGCAGCAGCGGTGGAGGAAGGAGTAAAAATCGAATGGGATCTCATCGCAAAAAGTGAGACAGAAATTACGATGTACATTATATTTGGAGGAAAATCAGAATCTTCTTTGGAAGAGATGAAAACTGTTCCCGGAACTCAGCATGAAGTTCTTCTTCAAAATCTTGAGCAAGGAACTCAGTATTTTTTCGCAGTAAGTGCTCTAGATGCAAATAAAAAACAAAGTGTAAAAAGTGAAATTGTTTCTGCAAGATCACTTTTTGACGCAAAGGAGTTTTCCGCTCCAAAAAATGTTACAGCAGTTCTCTCTGGGGAAAGTGTCAATATATCATGGGATCTAATAGAAGATCACCCGGAAGGAATTGTCCTCTATTCAATATACATGGGAACTTCCGCAGTAAACCTCGCGGTCACGGAAAGTGTTTCTGGAACAAAAACGCAAACATTGATATCTGATTTACGGGCAGGAATGTCCTATGCTTTTGCGGTAAGAGCTATTGATACGAAAGGAAAAGAAAGTGCGATGAGTTCTCCATTTTTCCTCCAAATCCCTGGGAATTCTCTCTCGGAAAACTCTGTCCTTGCAGAAGCTGGAAATACGTTTGCAAAAATTTCTTGGGATCCATCTCCTGAAGCGGATTCATATATTGTCGCATATGGAATACGTCCAGGAGGAAAACACACAGAGGAAACCGTTGTTTCCAAAACAAAAAATTCAGTGGAGATCAAAGATCTTATGAATGGTGTCGTGTATTATTTTACGGTTATTCCGCAAAAAAATGGGTTTTCTACAGGAGAGGCGTATGAAGAGACGTGGGTAATTCCAAGTAAGAATGGACTTCATGGCGCAGCAAATAGCTATAATGGTCGATCTCAAACAAGCTCAGGACCGGGTGGGGTGTTTGTGTTTGTGGGGATGGCATTTCTCTTGAGCTCTTTTTTTGTTCTCATGAGGAAGGTAAGATGCGCGTATTAATTTTTAATTTTGAAATTTTAAATTTCTAAATAAATTCTAATTTCTAATTTTTTAAACTGGTACGTTTACTTTGATATTTTTTAGAAATTAAGCATTAAGATTTATTTAGAAATTTAAAATTTCAAAATTAAAAATTTATAACAGGTGTCTCCTAAAATTTTCACCCTTGGCAGCACAACATTTGATCTTTTTGTAAAACCAAAAGAAACATCTGTCGTGCGAATCAGTCGTGAAACGAATTGCGCCGAAGAATTTTTAGTTCTCCCATATGGAGGAAAATGCCTTGTAGAGGAAGTACATGAAAAATATGGTGGAGGTGGGCATAATACCGCAGTAGGACTTACTCGCTTGGGACTTTCTGCCGCTCCAATATCGTGTATTGGACGAGACCTTTATGGAAAACGGATTTTAGAAAATCTTGAGAAAGAAGGAATTGAAGGGAAATATTTGGCATATGCGGAATCACAGACAGGATTTTCCATTATCATTAGTTCGTTTGAAGGCGAACGAACTGTTTTGCATCATCCCGGAGCCAGTGCGGATTTTCATGATTTCGACGAAACTCTTCTCACCGAATCCGAAGGAGTATTTTTTAATCATCTCTCTTCGGATGGCACCTCCTCAGATCGTATTTTTCAAAAGATAAAAGGACATTTCCTGAAGTATCCGGAAAAATTTCTTGCCTGGAATCCAGGAAAAGAACAATTGCGAGGAGGAGTTTCGTCGTTTCAGGATTTTCTTCCAGTTGTAGATATTCTTCTCCTCAATAGGGAAGAAGCGGAACTTTTTACTGGGAAGAGTGCACTGAAGAGTGAGTACGAAGAGCATTCCATTCAAAAAGGAGCGCATTTTATTCCTGAAAAAAAACAAGACTTCCCTCATTATGCAGCAAATTATGATGAAATTTTTACGGAGTTCAAAAAATATGGAGTTCAAAAAGTGGTGATCACTGATGGGAGAAAAGGAGCGCAACTTTTTGATGGGAAATATATTTATTTTTGTGGGATAGACGAATCGGCCGAAAGAAAAGATACGCTCGGCGCTGGAGATGCGTTTGGGAGTGCTCTTTTTTACACACTTTTCCAGAAAAAAGACTTGTCTTTTTCGCTCAAATGTGCGACTATTAATGCTGGTTCTGTGGTGAGTCACATTGGGGCTCAAGATGGACTCCTGAGTTCCGAAGTACTTTTTTCACGGGCTGAAAAAACCGAGCTTCATCAGGCACAGAAATCATTTTCTTCATAAAAAAACCAATTTTTTCAACTTCTATGTCGGAACTTTCTGAAATTGCACTTGTCCGTGAAATGCTTGATTCTGCTGAAAAGTCTATTCGTTCTGCACGAAAAATTCTTGCAGATGTGAGTGGAGAAACACTTCCTTCCAAAAGTATTTCGAGTGATCAACTCTCAAAACTTCCAAAAGCAACGACTACGGAGTCTGGTCGTGTAATTGAAGGGATGTTTGATGGACAGAACATGCAAGATGCGGAAGGAAATACATTTCCCATCCCCGCGAACTATGCTTCGAAATCAAAGCTTGTTGTCGGAGATCTCATGAAACTTACCATTTCTCCCGAAGGACGTTTCATCTATAAATCCATTGGTCCAGTAGAACGAAAAACTATAAGAGGAGCACTTACGTATGAAGACGGAAGGTATAAAGTTCTTGCTGATGGAAAAGCATATAACGTACTTCTCGCATCTGTAACATTTTGTCGAGCAGAAGTAGGAGATGAAATTGCCGCATTTGTTCCCGCAGAAAAAGAATCTGATTGGGCTGCTATTGATGCCGTGATTCCATAGAGGTCATGAATGTAAAAATGACAATGGAACTGTTCATGCCGGTACGATGAAAGTATGGGAAGAATTTTGAATTCTAACCCAAGAGTCGCCCGTCCTCGGGCGACGAGGGTCGCCTCGGGAGAGGCGACTCCTTTTTTTAAAAATTAAAATTTAAAAATTCTTTAGAAATTTCAAAATTCGAAATTTAAAATTCGTCTCTTCATAAAAGTTTTTGTTTTAATGCGCAAAAAAAGATATACTTTCGCGTGAAAATTTTCTTTGTTTGAAAATTTTTATTTTGATATAATGCGAAAGAAGAAAATATCACCCTGGTCCATGATTTCTTCTCAGAAAGTCCTCACCTACATTTTTGGTTTATTTCTTTTCGCAATTGTAGGAGTTCTTTTGTATCTCGCCGTTTCAAACCAAACTCCTGAGCCAAAAATTGCTGTTGAAAAAAAAGAAGAAGAGCCGAAAGGAGAAATACAGGAAAAAAATGATGAGAGGAATGATGCGCAAAAAATAGAAGATGCTTTGAAGGAGTCGGAAAAAGAAACTCCCAAAGACGATCTTGAAATTGTGCAAGTCTCTCTTTTAAAAAATGATGAAGGCGGATGCGCAAAAATTACATCCGCAGTACTGAAAGAAGGATGTTTGAATCAGGTCGGACTTGAAAAAGCACTCGATTCCAGTTCAGTAGAAAATTGTGAAATGATCGTCGATCCGAAGACAAAAGCGTATTGTTACAACAGTGTAGAAATGAATGTTGCCATCAAAAATAAAGACCCCGAACTCTGCCAAAAAATTTCGAGTGATTCCCTCCGCACCGATTGTCTCAAAAAAACAGACACCGCCATCATATCTTCGGCTGATAGTGCTGGAGACTGTGATCTCATCACAGACACTCAGAAGAAAAATGAATGCACCGATCATTTTGCCATGAGAGAACTCAAAGACACCGCCACGCTCTCTGATTGTGAGCGACTTGTTACAGATTTGGGAAAAGATGAATGCCATGACAGTATTTGGACACGAGCGGCATTTAGCAAAAAAGATCCTTCTCTCTGTTCGAATCTCACAAATGATGAGAAAAAAGAAGAATGCCTCGGGTCAGTAAAGGCGATTGCAAAACAGGAAGCGTATACCGTTTCCGTCACGAAAGGGGATGATACGTATTGCGCAGATTATACCGATAATACACTCAGAATACAGTGTGAGGATGAGGCAAATTATTATGCGGCGAGAAACTCAAAGAACACATCCTATTGTGAAAAAATTGTTGATGCGAGGTATAAAAATTTGTGTTTTCAAGGGCTGAGCAGTGCTCAAACTCAATAAATTTTATTTTTTGATTTTTCTTTTTTGGATCGGTACATGCGAACATTTTTCAAAAATACAATTCTTGAATCACTTCCGAAAAAACATATTTTGTACGGAAGTGTAATTTTTGGAGCTGGTCTTTTGGCTTTTAATAGTGAGGCTCTTGCGGAATTTGCTCAAGCGTTTACTATGAGGCCTGCTTTTCAAATAAGCACCTCTCTTGATGCAGCTCAAAATAATCTTGCCATTACGGTGAATAATTACGGGGAATCGGGATATCTCCAGGCGAAATGTACAGACTGCACGCCGCCAAATATAGATCAAATGCCCTGCTTCAAAGAGTCATTTATCTCTAGTGATCCTTACTATCTTGAGCCCTCTGGGACGGCATTGGTTCAGGGAACCGCAATTAGTGAAAACATTAATTTCACTCGTATAACAGATGGTGATCCCAGTGATGTAGTTTGTGCTCCTTACACCGAACCATATCAACCTTTTCCCGGCACACCTGGGACTTTTGATGGGGCTAAGGTACTCAATGTTTCTACTTTGGGACCGGGAACATATACCGCTGCCGTTACCGCGTGTAACTTGTATGGGGGACCATGCACCACTGCCACAAGTCAATTTACTATAGATGCGAGTAATAGACGTTGTGAATTTACTCTGAGCGCTATTACTGCAAATCCTTCGCCAGCAGTTACCGATCAAAATATTAATTTTTCTGCAACAACGAGTAATCCAAATGAATGGTGTGCGAATGGACCGATTTTTAACTGGGATTGGACGGGAAATGGTGAAGATGCAAGTGACACACTTGGACAGGGAACAAATACAGCAACTCATTCTTATCCCGCGGCGGGAACTTACACGGTGAAACTTCGAGTCTATTGGAATAGCACGAATAATTTCGCTACGAAAAATGATGTCATTGTTAATCCAAATATTATCGCTCCCATTGGTTACCACGATGTCTCCAACTGCTGGAGAATTGCTGGATGGGCATGTGATGGGAATAAGTATAGCCAAGCTCTCAAGGTAAATTTGTATCAAGATGGTCCCATTGGAGGAGGTGGCGTATTTCTTGCACAAATAACTGCAGATCAAGCCGGGTATAATCAGGCTGATAGTGATGCCATTAAAGCAGCCTGTGGTGGAATAACAGGATCACATCGTTTCAATTATGCAACTCCTGCTGGACTCAAAAATTGGGGGAATCACCCAATATATGCATATGCAGTAGATATTGATGCAAATGGCAATGAAACGGGTGGAACTAATCCAAAATTGACGAATTCTCCGATAAATTTACAGTGTGATGGAACACCACCAGTCACTCCAGTTGCAACTGACCAAGGATTATGCACGGCATCTACAACAATTACATTTACTGGAACTCCAAGTGATCCAGAATCAGGAGTTCAAACCTGTGAAGGTCATATTGATCGAGATAAACAGGATGGGTGGGACTGGTCAGGAGATGTAGGAAATGATGGAGATTATACTTGGACCAATAGTGCTCAAAATGGACAAAAATATTACTATCAATATCGTTGTAAAAATAATAATGTCGATCCAGTTATGTGGAGCAGTGACTGGGTTACACCAGTTGTCCCATGGTCAGATGGAATAACTATTGATACCGCTGCGCCCACAAAATCATCTCCTGCCATTACTTCTGGGATAAATAACTACTGGAGAATTGGCGGACCAACATCGTACAATATCACCGCAAAAGCTACCGATACCGGGTGTGGTGGTGTTCAAAATATCCAGGCATATATATATGATGGCGGAAATGTGAACACAAAACGCGGATATTTTGCATGGAATAGTGGGACAACCTATTTAGACGCGAATTCCACAAATCGCATGGACTGTACAGGAGGAGGAAAGGCAGAAAAGTTTAGTAATAATGGAGCAGAATTTATTGATTTGACAGGATGCACTACTTCGGTGTCAGCAGGAGAACGGACAGTAATATTTACCGTTATCCCCAAAGCAAATTTCGGAGACTTTGGGCGTGTCCTCGATATTGCCACCAAAGCCGTTGATGCCGTCGGGAATGTGAGTGATTTTACCAATTATAATAAAGATTTTGGTGCTGATGGCACAGCTCCTACTGATAATTTCTTAGCAGTTGCAAAAAGTGAAGCTCCAATAAATTCAGCGCAAGGATGGGCAGATCTCAGTTGGACGTCGCTTTCAGATGGCGCTATCGGAGTAGGAGTGAATTTTTCCTCACCCCCTACTCTTATATCTTTGGATGGTGCTACATTCCCCGTACCGAGCGCTAATTCCGTAACCCCTATTTCGCTTCAGAATCTTCTGGACAACAAATGGTATGAGGCGACACTTCATGCTGAGGATCTTCTCGGATTTGCAAGTAATACTGTCAAATCTTTTATTACTTTTGATCGGACAGCTCCAATCGCTCCCACTTTCACCTCTGCATATTCTTCGTCTGGAAATAAAGTTGCGCTCTCATGGATACCTTCAGAACACATCAGTACTGATTTTTCTGCAAATAATGGATTTTGGGCATCTACTACGGCCGATTTGAGTAATATAACCTTTGGCGTTGCAAAAGCTTCGGCTCCGTCAGTTCAAATTAGTACTACTGGAGGATATAAGGGCATAAAATCAACAGCATCTTTTTCAGGAGCTGAGCGATTTACCGTTGATTTTTATCCAAGCGCAAACACTGGACTTCCCGTTGTCATTGCACTCGATAATGATGATGGAGCGAATCTCAGTGTGAATAGATTCGCCATTCTTTACGATGGTCCAACTGGAGCTTTTAAGGCGCAATATAGGAAAGACAATGGAGTTTATACGTATCCTCTCCTCTCTTTTACCGCTGCTCCAAATAGCGGTTGGTACACCATGGACATTATGTATGATGGAAATGGTGCTGCAACAGGATGTGTGTACGCAAAAGGCGGACAGCCAAATGGAGCCAATTGTTTTTCTACCGGAGATTATTTTGCTCACAACTGGGTGTATAACGTAAAATCATGGAGTAATGTCAATTCTTCATATCTCTCAAATCTCAAAGGACTCTCCTACGCAATTTCTCGTTCAGCGAGTGAAAGCGAACCGTTTGTCCAAATTGAAGCAAAAATTACGGGAACGTCTTACGATGACACAGCAGCAAAAGATCTCCTTCCTCCAGCTCCCCCAAAAGACCTATTTCTCGGAGCAGGAACGACAAGTAGCACAGTGAATCTTGCAGCGGCAAGTCAAGGGGGAAGCGCTATAGCGAGTACCAATCAGGCGAATTACGACATTTCAGAAAGCATTGATGGCATACTTACCACAAGTGGAAATGGATGGGCGTATAATAATGTCATTCCCTCAGAAGGAATTTACAAAATGGCGGGGGGAGAAAGTATAAATTCTCTCGAAATATTAAGTGGCGTTGATCGTGCAGATCTTAATCCTAATGATTTCCTCCTCTTCTTCACTACTGATGCGAATCCAGCTCTTAATGGAAATTGGCAAAATCTCGCAGGAATTTCTTTTAAAAACACAGTTGCAAATGGAGTCATTAACGGAAATCGCGTTACACTTACGGGGCAAGACTTGGTACAGCTTTCATTTACTCCTGTGTACGCGACCGCTCTCAAAATAAAAATTCAGGGGAGCAATGGGGCAGCAAATGAAAACAGTGTCATTACAGAGTTCAAAATTTTTCCGGTAATAACGAGTGATACAACAAATCTTGCAGCAGCAAGTCAAGGGGGAAGTGCGATAGCGAGCACCAATCAGGATAATTATAACATTTCAGAAAGCATTGACGATACGCTCACCACGAGTGGAAACGGATGGGCGTATAATGCTGTTATTCCGTCGGAAGGAGTTTATAAGATGGCGACTGGGAAAAATGTAAATTCCATTGAAATGCTGAGTGGAGTTGATCGGGCAGATCATAATCCAGATGATTTTTATCTTTATTACACCACAGATGCAAATCCAGCTCTCAATGGAAATTGGCAACCTCTCGCGGGAATTGCCTTTAAAAATACTACTGTAAATGGCGTCATTAACGGAAATCATGTAACCCTCATTGGACAAGATCTCGTACAGCTTTCATTCACGCCTTTGTATGCGACAGCTCTTAAAATAAAAATTCAGGGGAGTAACACGGCAAATAACAACAGTGTTCTCACAGAATTCAAAATTTTTGGAACAAAGGGAGGAAACGCTTCAAGCTGGTCTCGAAATAATCTGCCCACAGTATATTGGAAGGATTCGCTCGATCAAGGAGCTACATATTTTTATCAATTCAAAGCAACTGATTATCAGGGGAATAATTCCACGGCTATAAATGATACAATAAATTACGCTGCAGCAAGTCAAGGGGGAAGTGCGATTGCAACCACAAATCAAGCAAGTTTTGATATTTCAGAAAGTATTGATGGAACACTCACCACGAACTCAAATGGATGGGCATATAATGCCGTTATTCCGTCAGAAGGAGTTTATAAATTGGCGGCTCTAAAAAATGTAAATTCCATTGAAATACTGAGTGGAGTTGATCGGGCAGATCATAATCCAGATGATTTTTACCTGTATTACACGACAGATGCAAATCCTGCTGTTGCTGGGAATTGGCAAAATCTTTCAGGACTTTTTTTCCGAAATAAAGTAGTGGCAGGGGGAGTTACTGGAAATCATGTAACGCTCACAGGACAAGATATTGTCCAAATTTCTTTTCCGCCAGTCTCCGCTACGGGGATAAAAATAAAAGTTCAGGGAAGTAATGCGCCAAATAATAATAGCGTCATCACAGAATTTAAAATTTTCGGAGGGATTCAGTCAGTAGCAGCCCTTTCTGGACTTGATGAGTACGCTACATCGTGGTCAGTAGGAATACAGAACATTACTCCTCCAAACACGCCGCCCACGCTCCTTATTATTCAAGAGAATATTCAGAATAATACGCCTGCAGCCAGTCTTGCAGATGGGAATAACATTTACTTCAATGTTCTCCCAAAAGATAATGCGGGGAATTGGGAAGTGGCTGCAAATACCTTGCATTTTGGACCGCTGTATATTGATAAAACTCCTCCAAATGTCGCATCTCTCGTTATTAACGCCGGTGCTGCCAAAACAAGTGACGCAAATGTATCACTTACCCTCACCGCCACAGATGTTACTTCGGGAGTATCTCAAATGCAGCTCTCATGTAATGGAACCACATGGACACGCACACTTCCTTTTCCTGCTTCTCCTCTCATCTATAGTTTTAATCTTATCAGTGGTGACACGCAAGCAGCAGGTTCATCAGGTGATAATCCCGGCTGCAATGATCAGAGAAAACAGCGTCCGGTATATGCGCGATTTCTCGATAGAGCGGGAAATATTTCGAATATCGCATCTGATGATATCAATTTTTCGGACAAAAAACCCTATGTTTCCATTCCTCGAGATGAGGGGTATGCCTCTTCAGATCTTGTTTTCTATTTTGAATGGGAATCATTTCCATCAGTAAAGGCATCTGGCATAAAAGGACATAAAGTATGTATTGCTGATGAGGCAAAAAAAGCTCTCCCGGGAAATCCAGGCAATGATAATTGTATTTTATTCGCAGATGCAAAAAGGGATTACGATACGCATTTTGTTTGGCAAGATGAAAATAGAAGCGGCGCCGGCGGAGCAGGGGATCCTGTAGCGAATGTAAGATATTATATTAAGGTGCAAGCAAGAGATGAGAGTGGCGCCACGTCAGATTGGTCGGAATGGTCAGATGGCGTAATTGGGCTTATTCCAGAGGTTATAGGAGCGAGTAATGTTATCTCTGCTGGAGATAACGTAGAAATTCCGATTGCAAAAATAGTCGGGCCGGGAGCAGGTGGCGACTTGGTAGAGTGCGGCGGAGGAAAATTGGAATTTGACCTTGATGCACTCGATGTTGATTCTATTACAAATGGAACAGTAGCAAATTTTGTAGCGGATTTTCGTAGCGGTGGCAACATGGAAACGTATATTGCTGGTGGTCAAAATTTTGTTCCCGGTATCGATTATAATTCATCAGGTTGCATAAAAAACAACCAAGTAATTACCCTAAATATGAGGCTAGAAAATCCTATTGCTTCGAAAAGAGGGCTTTACTTTGTGAATGGTGAAGTAGCGACTCCCTCTGCAAAAGACATAACCGATGGTCTTGTCCTCTATACACCATATAAAAACGCAGGAAATCTTGGAGCAGATATGAGCGGGATGGGAAATACTGGTACAGTTTCAGGAGCGGTTTCTTTTGTCGATGGGAATCATGGAAAAGCCGCGGAATTTCATGGGAAGAATGATTTTATTAATATCCCAAGTTCAAATTCATTGAATATCACGAATGCACTCACAGTTATGACATGGGTGAAACTGAATGCTGCTTCACAGACAATGATCCGTAAAAATAATGCTGACTGGCTCCTCGAGTTTGGAAATGGAGCGACGAATAATGCCGGGACGAATCCGCAATTTTATGTAACAACTTCCACTCCTCCAGGAAATTATTTCATATATGGCGATGAGCCGCTTGAGCTCGACAGGTGGTATAATCTTGCTGCAACATTCGATGCAAGTGGTGGGAAGATCTATGTGGATGGAAATGTAGTTGGTGTCCAGACGCAAAGCGCAAATTTAGGAACTCTTGTCACATCTCAAAGCTATCTTCGGCTGGGAGGATGGGGGAATGAAGATTTTTTTGGCGCTCTTGATGAAACAAGAATTTTTAACAGAGCGCTTTCCCGAGATGAAATTATGCAGGTTATAAATAGATGGAAACCAGAACCTCTTGTGTACATTCCATTTGATGTTGATGAAAATGGAAAACTCACGGCATTAGATATGAGCGGAAATGGAAAAAATGGAACACCTGCGAACAAAGGGGAATTGCCAAGTATTGGTCAGAGTGGGCAAGCAGTACTTTTTCAAGGAGCACAGCCATCAATTGCTCTTCCGAATAATGCAATCAATCTTTCGAATACAAACTTTTCTCTTTCCGCGTGGATAAAAATAAACATAAACGACTTAGCAGATAATGGAAGATATCCGATTATTGTTCAAGATGCACCGGGAAAAATTGGGGACAATCCTGATGCTTGGGGCTTATACGGAATGGAAGAAGGAAGCAAGGAAATGAAAATTGCCTTTAAAATGGATACAAGAGAAGTAAAATCCTCAAGAATAACCGTAAATGATTGGCATTTTGTAACTGTAACAGTGAATAAATCGGGAAAGGAAACACTGTATATTGATGGAGATTTAGATTTGGGAGGATCAACCGATGTAAAAACTGTCGGAGTACTCGATCTTGGAGCAAAGCCAATTTCCATTGGAAGCGCTGGCGCTATAGCTCCTTTCTTTAAGACGGCAAATTTTCCAGGACAGATTGATGAAGTGTATATCTATGATCGAGTTATTACGAGGTCAGAAATCGTTCGAAGCATGGTGGAGAGTTCTCCAAAAATACGAATAAAAAATTCTGCAAATGCAAGCGATCTTATTTTAGAACATGTTGCGACCGAAGATCCGCTCGTCTACCAGGTTATTCCCGGAGATCCATGTTGGGCAAACTGTAGCTCTGGGGCTTCCTCAGCTGTTGTGGGAAAAAATACTCCAAGTGGAAATTTAATTCCTATTGGAGATAATCGAGATAACTACAAATTTACAGCTGCCCTCAAAGATACATTTGGGAATGCGGTAGCGTTTCGGGAGCCACTTTGGTTTAAGCCGGCATTTAATGTCGTAACGAACGATTTTGAGTTTAAATTTTTTGATACCATTTCTCGTCTTCAAGTTCTCGATGAGGCAGCCACATATCCGGGAGCATCAACATCAGGGAATTCCACTCGATACCTTCCCGATATCAATGCTTCGGAAGTCATACCTGTGGATCCACATTTGAAAAAGATGCACAAAAAAATCCCAGCAGGAGATGGAGTGAATACCTTCAGTTTTCAATTATTTTCACAGGCACCAACGACATATGCTGGTACCGCAGAAGCCGATGATAATAGGCTCATACTCGAAGATCTGACTTTTACAAGGATTCTTCCGACAGAGAGTGATATCACGAGAGATGGAAAATTACTTGGAATTGGCGCTATAACACAAGCCAGATCAGATGTGACTCCCGGAATACAAAAACCATTTATGACTTTTGATACAGGGACAACTCTTTCTCCGCCCGCAGATAGTCCTCTTCAATATGCCGTTAATTTTGATTCTCTTGTGCAAGCATCTGCTCAATTTGTAGATGATACCGTCGTAGAAGGACAAATATCGAATATAAATACAGAAGTAGAAAAAATAGGAACCCAAGCAATAGCAGACGCTCATTGGCTTCAAAGGCTCGTTGTGGTGATTCAGCCTGATAACATGCTGAGTACCGGGAAACTTGTTTTCAATGCTTTTTATCCGGACACTGCTGATTTTATACCAGGAGCGTCTCCTCTCCCGAATTTCTTTGAAATTTCTGAGTCGACCGCAGGGACAGCATTTCAGGGTCTGAGGTCATTTTTAGTGAATGCCGAATGGAATTTGACTCAGCATGAACGAGGTGGGGAGAGTGATCTCTTCCGTGTTGCAGGAAATCCTGAAACTTTTTTCATGCGCTTTATTCCAAATATCGAGTCAACACTTGAAACGACTGATCGCGTTGCTTATATTTCTTACATTTCATACTGTCTTAGTGGAAGTACATGTGATAGCACCAACATTGTGATGTATCAATCCTCTCCAGTTTTCTCTCCAAGTTGTGCTCCAGATACTTCACCTCCTAATCCCTCTTGCACATACTGTGACTTTGAAGCTGGTCAGTGCCCAACTCCACCGATTGATAAACTCAAACTTTCTGTAGTAGGAGCTACGCACGGAGAAGAAGTGGTGGAAGAGGAAATAGAAACGACAAATAC
The DNA here is from genome assembly GCA_016220175.1 of Candidatus Peregrinibacteria bacterium. Classification (NCBI taxonomy): domain Bacteria; phylum Candidatus Peregrinibacteriota; species Candidatus Peregrinibacteria bacterium. The sequence continues at coordinate 9,744 of JACRHZ010000021.1, read as the reverse complement.
ATCAAATGCAGTATCATTTGAAGAGGACGTGCTTAATTCGAAGGAAATAAATGAAATTATGAGGAGAAATGTTGCTGAACTCACGCGAGGATATGGTGAGAGTAGTCCTCAGCACCCAACTCATGCTCCAGAAGAGTTTGCTCCAGATACGAATGTTCTTACATTTAATATAGCATTATCACCGAGAATAAGTTTTTTGAGTATTAACGAACTTTTTGAGCAAGGAAACACACAAGGAAAACTTTTAGTTACGGATGATCCCTCGCAAGGATCAGTAATATGGTTTACAGAAAGCGGCAGCGGTGCGGATCATGATGGGTATACTATTACCATAACTGGGAGTAGTGATCTTACAGGAGCTCCAAAAACAATCATTCTTGAAGGCGTAAATCTCTATCTTAAGGGAAACATTATGGGAGATTCAAATTTAGGAATTATTCTCCTCAAAAAACGTGATCTTTTGGGCACAGCGGAATACAACCAATATGGGAATCTTTTGATTGATCCAAGCGTAACCAATATTTCTGCTGTCGTATATGCAGAAGGATCGATTCTTACTATGGATGAAACTCTCGGGATATTTGACGGATTTGCTTATGCAAAAAACACGGACGCTTGGCAGGCAAAACTCAAGAATCAACTTTTCCTCTATGGCGTATTTGCTTCACAAAATACCGCAGGAGGATCGAGCAAGACAAAAGACGCAACTCCGAGTAGTATCGTAGGAATTCCAAATTTCCCATATCTTTTTATGCCGTATAAAGATGCTTCATCGCCTTATAACATTGAATCCTACGCTTCTCTAGATACAGATGCAGATACGCGCCTCAAAATTGCCGAGCGATTTGATCTCAAAAAGATGAGAAAATTTGTTCGCACATTTGCGGCAAATGATGATCTCAATACAAATGGAGTTGCTGACTTGTTCGATGCATGTTCTGATAGCAATGGAAATGGTATTCCCGATATCTGTGCAAATGAAGGACCGGAAGAGGCTGAATGTACCATATTTCCTGATGACCCCAATCTTAGAGCCACATACAGTTATGGTAATTATGGGGTAGATTGTACACCAAAAGGCGAGAAGAAATGGCTAACGCAACCAGGAGCAAAAGAAGCACTGCTTTTTGATGGTCGAAACTGGATGAATGTTTTGAGCTATGATCCCGAAAGTGGGCAGCTCGTAGATCCGACGTCGAATCCAAAGATCTCACTCTACGACAAGCTCTATAAATCAGCCGTGATCATTATGCAAAACAGAGGTCTCTTAGAAAATCCTCCCATTGGGTTTACACTTCCTACAACGCTAGAAACAACAGAGACGGTACGATAGAATATATATTTCTCCTCCTCGCATGAAAGAGATTCTTGAAATTATTGCTGGTGTGATTCATGCACTTCCTTCTCTGGACGTATTTAGCCTCATTCCGGGCGGTGACACAGAACTTGCAAAAGCGTTTCAATCGGGAGAATTTAGTTGGAATTTGATTCTTGCCTATGGACTCTATCTCGCGCAGTTCGGTCTTGGTGCAGCCGGACTCTCAGCAGTTATTTACATGATGATCGGCGGATATCGCTACATCATGCCCACAGAAGATGCAAAGGAAAAAGGAAAAGATTCCATCAAAAATGCACTTATTGGATTTACTATTATTGTGCTTGCATGGGCTGCTGTAGATGTGGTTATTATTCTCCTTACAGAACGAAGTTGATATATTTTTCTCCTCTGCTTTCTCTGATTTTTTCTTTCCGCATGCCAATAAAACACCTCTCGAACGCGTTCGCAAGACTGCAGCAAAAAATACAGAATCTCCAAGCGCGTCTCCTGAATAATGAACGGGAAACTCATGTTCTTGAAAAAAATAGTCGTCTTCCAAGTGAAGAAAAAATTGAAAGGATTATTTTTGAGTTTTCTTCGTGGAGCGTAGTGAAGGTCGTGATGATTATCCTAACGGCATTTCTCATGGTTTCCTTTTTGGGAAGAATTACCAACATTCTTCTTCTTCTTTTTTTCTCAGCCTTCCTCGCTATTGTCTTTAATCCTGGAGTCAATCGGCTCGAAAAATGGCACATTCCGAGGCCTGTTGGTTTTTTTGTTCTCCTTATTCTCATTTTCTCTTTCTTTGTGGGAATTTTGGGAGGGCTTATTCCGATTATCGCTGAAGAAGTCGCAAAAATGTGGGAAGGAATTACACTATTTGCAAAGAAGTTAGGGGATGAAGATTTTTCAGGACTTCCGATATGGATGCAGGAGGTTATCAAAAATGCGATTCCTGTGATAGAGAATTATCTGAAACAAGTAGATCCTGCAGAGCTTCAAACCACTATTACGAACTTTGTTACTGACAATGTTGGTGGGTATTTTGAACAATTTACTACTGTTGCTGGAAAAGGGCTTTCTTTTCTCGCGGCGGTGCTTGGCGGTATCTTCCAATTTGTTCTCGTCATCATCCTTACATTTTTTCTTGTCGTGGAAAAAGAGAATATTACCGATTTTTTTGTAAAACTCTTTCCGAAAAAGTATGAGGAATACATCCTCTTAAAATCACGCATGGTGCACAGAAAAATCTCCGAATGGATCCATGGTCAGATTGTCCTTTTTTTCGTTATTGGAATCATTGCCTATGTAGGACTCAGTATTATTGGCATAAAATATGCTGTTACACTTGCGCTCATTGCGGGACTTGGTGAATTTCTTCCGTATATTGGTCCAATTTTTGCTCTTGCATCAGCAGCTCCCGTGGCGTTTAATGAATCATTCTCTGTCGGAATTGCAACGGTGATTTTTTATATAAGCATACAACTCATCGACGGCAATATAATTATTCCGCTCATCATGAAGAAAACAGTGGGAATTTCCCCGGTGGTCACGATCATTGCCATGCTCATCGGTTGGGAATTTCTGGGAATTGTCGGAATGATGATGGCTGTTCCACTCGCATCAGTTGTCTCTGTTTTTGTGAGTGATTATTCGCCCCGCGACAGAAATATATTTGTAAAAAAATCTTCAGAAAAAAATGGCATTTTCTCAAAAAAATGATTCCAGATGGATACGAAATTTTTTCAGGAAATTTTGGCGCGAGGAGTAATAGCGCTCAAGGTAATTCCGAGAGCCAAAAAAACTGAGATCGTCGGAAAAATGGCGGATGGAACCTGGAAAATACGCATAGCTTCTGTTCCAGAGAATGGGAAAGCGAATGTGGAACTCTTGAAATTTTTAAAGAAAAAAGGAAACATTCACGCTGAAATTATCCAAGGAGAAAAAGAGAGAAAGAAAATAATAAAACTTTTACTTCCTCCTGCTTCTTCTTCGCGCGCGAAACATTTTTTCACCACATGAGTATTTTCAGGTCCCGAAAAAAACGAATTCCGGCACTTTTTCTAAAAAAAGAGGACAGTAATTATTCTCTGCTTCTCAGGAAAAAACGCCAAAAGATTTTTGAGAATGGAATAACGAAAGCAGAGAATAGATCAATTGGATTTCTGTGGAAAAAATATCGATCTGTTTTTTATGGCGTAATTGGAGGCGGTCTAATTTTCCTTACCTGCGCAATTTTTTTCTTTTTTTCGCACTTTTTTTCAATTGAGGAAATCATGCTTACTCGCCGTGATTTTCGCGCAAATGTTGAAGGAATCACTTCATTATTGCTTCCGTATAAAGGGCAGAACATTTTTTTGCTTTCAAAAAAAAATCTCAGCGAAAAAATTATAAAAAAATTTCCGGAAATTAAAACAGTAGATATAGAACGAAATCTTCCTCGTACTCTTCAGGTTACTGTTGAAACATATCCTATTCTTGTGAAGTGGGAATTCTCTCTCCAAACAAAAGAAGAGCCTCAAACTCCTTCGATTCCAAATGATAGGGCAGTAAAAATTCCGAATACTCCTATTTTTCTTAATTCTCTCGGGAGGGTAAGCGTAACAGAGCCTGAAGATGAGGGAAAGGCATTTTTGATTCAAGAAAGAGTGAAAAATTCCCCTCGGGAAATGTATTTTGGGTACGAAGTATTTAATGCTGACCGTCTTCAGAAAGTGCTCAGCGCAAAAGATTTACTTGCGGAACAAATTTCATCTCCCGTGGTTTCTGCTGAGCTCCTCAGAGATGCGCAAGAAGTTCACTTTATTTCTGAAAATGGTGTAGAGTTCTGGTGTGATTTTAGCTCGCCTTTTGAGGAGCAAATTTTAAAAATTTCAAAAGCGCTTCGTGAAGTAAAACTTTTTGAAATGAGTCTTGAATATATCGATCTTCGTGTTCCTGGAAAGCTTATTTATAAACCGAAATAATAGAGTTTCCTCATCAGTGCGTGATCGAAAGTAATTTTGACCTTTTTCTTAACTTATCAGAGGCTCCTATGGGGGAAATTCTTTCTTTATTATCATTAGCATTTTTGATGACAATTCCAACAGATTCACATTTCCCGTATTCTGCGCTCGAGCAGAATTTTGAAATATCCGCGCCTGCTTTCGTGATGCCAAATTTTCACCCTGTCATTTCTGCCCCCGCTGCCATTATTGTTGACGTTGCTTCAGGAACTCCTATTTGGGGAAAAAATGTTGAGGAGGAACGGGCGATAGCAAGCTTAACAAAACTCATGACAGCCCTCATCATTGTGGAATCTCATGACATGTCAGAAGTTGTAACCGTGTCCTCGTCTTTTCAGAATATTTTAGGAGCAAAAATGAAAGTTGTTCCCGGGGAGAAGATCACGATTGAGAATCTCCTGAATGGTCTCCTCATTCCGTCCGGCAATGACGCGGCTCATGTCCTTGCTGAATATCACTCTGGATCAGAGGAGGCATTTGTAAAAGAAATGAATATGAGAGCGTATTACCTGGGAATGCAGCACACACATTTTCAGAATCCACACGGGCTTGATGCTGATCAGCATTATTCTTCGCCTGCTGATCTCGCAATTCTCACGAGAAAAATTCTGGAATATCCGAAAATTCGAGAGATAATTCGCATGAAAAAAAAGACAGTTTTTTCTGTAGATGGAGGCACTCAGCATGCCCTCACCAGTACAAATGAACTCCTTTTTTCACCATTTCCTGTGTATGGCGTGAAAACGGGAACCACCGACAAGGCCGGACAATGCCTTATTGCACTTATAAAAAATGATCGCCAAGAAGTACTCGTGATCGTTCTCGGGAGTACTGATCGATTTCATGATGTGAAGACCATGCTGAGACCGTTCCTTCCAGTAAAACCGCCAGAAACAGCGATCCAGTAGAAATTTGTTGGATTCCCGATATTCTCCAGAAATACTACACCGACATTGCTTCGCTTATATTCAAAGCGACAGAAGGTCCCATACTGGTGGTGAGATACATACTCTCAATGTAAGTCCCCTTTACTCCACTCGGTTTCGCCTCTTTCAAGGCCTTGAGGAAAGCCTTTAAGTTTTCTAAAATCGCACTTTCCGAAAAAGAAGTTTTTCCGAGAATAGAATGAATAAGAGATTGTTTATCGAGTTTAAATTCAATTTTCCCTTTTTTAATTTCCTCTACTGCTTTTGTTACATCAGTGGTAACAGTGCCTGATTTGGGAGAAGGCATGAGTCCTTTTGGTCCAAGCACTTTTGCAGCTTTTGCGAGTTTTTTCATCATTTCTGGTGTTGCAATTGCAACCTCAAAATCGATGTTCCCCTTTTCTACTTTTGTGATGAGCTCCTCTCCTCCAACAACTTCAGCGCCTGCTTTTTTTGCTTTTTCTTGCTCAGTGGCATCGCCAAAAACAGCTATTCGCTTACTTTTCCCCGTACCATGAGGGAGCACAAGAACTGCTCGCACCATTTCATCCGCTTGTTTCGGATCACAACCAGTCCTAAGATGAATCTCAATTGTCGCATCGAATTTTGTGGGAGAAGTGGTCTTTATCAAATTCACCGCTTCAGGAAGGGAACGAGCTTTATTCGGATCGCCAATTTTTTCAAGGGCAGCCCTGTATTTTTTGCCGTGTTTCTTCATAAAAATGGGATAAAAGATGTGGTACAAACGCCCTGAATAAAAGGGCTCCCACAAAAAGCCCGTGTATTGTATGCAAAAACAGACAGGAAGAAAAGTAAAAACGTACTCAGAAAAGTTTCCTTATTGAATAAGCCCCAAATCTACTCCTTTCACCTGCGTTACCTTTACTCCGAGAGTAAGCGCTTCTTTATTCTTTTCCACAGCATCTAAATTACGTTCCAGCGTTTGTAAACCGGAAATATATCGTCCCTCAAGTGTTTTCAAATAGCCCGCATTTGCTCTTTTATCCACCGCCTGTTGTTTTCTTGAGATAAAGTCCTGCAAACTCTCGTCAGTTTCTTGAACAAGATACGCATCGAGATATTTCACAAAATTCGCCTGAGCTTCTTTTGAAGAAGTTTCTAGCGTCTGTTCCGAACTTTCTAAGACTTTTCTTTTTGCAGAAATATTGGCAAGAGTACTCCTTGCACTCGTCTGCAAGCTTTTTCCATACTCAAGATATTCGGTAAGTTTTTGAGTTCTCTCTCCTGCAAGAGAAAGATACTTCTGGATATTTGTGTTGTTGAAATTGGTCAGTGATTTCAGGAGAATAATATCTTTTTCAAAACGAGGAGGAAAAGCAGATTCTTTTTCTGCAAATGGAAGAGAAAGTGCTCTCATGAGACGTGATCCATTTAATGGAAAACCATCAAATGGCGTTATCAGTTTTTCTTCTATATATCGGATTCCTGCCCCATCAGAAGGAATGGATTTTGCAAAAATATCAGGATTTTTTTCAATAAACTTCGGGAGGAAGCGAAAAGTTTCGAGCACTCCAAGTTTCTGAGAAAGTACCTCAATGTGAAGAGCCCATGAAGCAGATATTTCATGAAGAGCCGCAGCGCTGATATTTCGAAGATACATGCCTCCATCAACTTGAGGAAGAGGCTTTGGCATCAAGCTTCTGACAAAAGAACGTACTCCCGCTCCGCCCTGCTCGATCGTTTGGAGTCCTTTTCTTGGTGCGGTTTTTATAAAATCCATAAAAACAGGAGTCCAAATATCCATCGTGAGGAGTATTGAGAAAATCAGAATTCCGAACACGAGATTCCTTCCGAAAGTCTTCATCTTGAGTCCCCAGAGTGATATGATGTCTGAATATGATGGGAGAAGAGAGAATCGATCATGCACATATGCGTATGCAAATGTTATTTTTTTGCCGCTCTGATGAAGAGATTTTGGAGCTTTCATATTGCTTTCTTTTTGGTATATCTCAAAAAAGGAGATGGATTTTTGCATAATTTAGCATTCTTGTCAAGTGCATAAATCCCAGAAAATTTAAAAGTGATATTCCTGAGAAAGTGATAGAAAAATTCATCTCGCCTTTCCTCGGAAATTATGGAAGAATGAGTGCCCGAAATGCAAATTCTTCTGTTCATAAACTCGTGAGTAATTTGATCATTTCTGTATTTCGTATCGTTCCCTTGAGTACTCCATGACGACATCACGACATTTAGTTCCTCCACAGGCCCTCGATGCGGAACGATCTGTTCTCGGTTCTATTCTCATCGATCCGGAATCCATCATCAAAATATCAGATCTTCTGAATCCTGACGATTTTTATTCCGAAGCGAATGGGAATATTTATAAGGCAATGACCGATCTTTTCACGAAACAGAAGCCAATTGACATCATCACGCTTGTTGATGCTCTGGAGGAAACAAAACTCCTCGATATCGTCGGAGGGGCAGCAACGCTTGGAGAACTTGCTACAGAAGTCCCTTCCGCAAGTCATATTTTTGAATATGCCCAAATCGTTAAGAAAAAATCAACACTGCGAAAAATAATTCGTGCAGGAGATGCGGTGAAAGGGCTCGGATACATAGAAGAAAAGACTGTTGAAGAACTTCTCGAAGAAGCAGAAAAAGAAATTTTCACGATTTCTCAGAATTTTCTGAGAGATCGATTTATTCATATTAAAGAAATTCTGAGCAGCCGATTTGAACTCTTCGCAGAACTCCATGAATCGGATGATCCCCAAAAAATTCGAGGTATTCCCACCGGATTTCGTGGACTTGATAAGATTTTGGGAGGATTTCAGTCTTCGGATCTCATTGTTCTCGCCGGGAGGCCGTCTATGGGAAAAACAGCGCTGGCGCTTACTTTTGTCCTTCATGCTGGACTTCGACAAAAAAAGACCATTGGAGTTTTTTCACTCGAAATGTCGAAAGAACAGCTTGTCGACAGGATGCTCGCTTCCCAAATGGCGGTGGATTCGTGGAAACTTCAGAGAGGGAAATTGGAAGATGAGGATTTTCAGCGTATGGGGCAGGTGATGAGCGATCTCAATTCGGCTTCGATTTTTATAGATGATTCCGTCGGATCCAGCATTTCTGAGCTCAGGGCAAAGGCAAGACGTCTTCAAATGGAGCATGGACTGGATATGATTGTGATTGACTATCTCCAGCTCATGACTTCGGGACAAGTGTCTCTTATGGGAAATCGAGTTCAGGAAATTTCCGAAATTTCCAGGAGTCTTAAATCGCTCTCAAGAGAGCTCCATTTGCCAATTATTGCGCTTTCCCAACTTTCACGAAATGTAGAAGCGCGTAATGACAAAAGGCCAATTCTTTCTGATCTTCGTGATTCAGGTGCTATTGAACAAGACGCTGATGTGGTGCTCATGATTTATCGCGATGATTATTACAACGAAGATTCTGACTATCCCGGAATTACCGAAGTATGGATTCGAAAACATCGAAATGGCCCCACAGGGCACACGGATTTAAGATTCGATAAAACTCAGATGAGGTTCTATGAGATTGAGAAAGCCTATGGGGAATAATTTTTAATTTTAAATTTTGAAATTTCTAAATAAATCTTAATGTTTAATTTCTAAGAAATACGCAAATGAACGTACCAATTTTAAAAATTAGAAATTAGAATTTATTTAGAAATTTCAAAATTTAAAATTATCATGACTCACATTCCCTTCCTTCTCGAACTTTTTGGCTATAGTGTTTTTGCTTTTTTCGTAACCCTTGTTGCAACTCCTGCATTTGTAAGGATTCTCCAAAAGTGGAATATTCGAAAGAATATTCGCGATGACAGTATTGATGGAAAAGTAGCGAAAGTTTATCGCGCACTCCATCTGGGAAAAGAAGGGACTCCAACTATGGGAGGTGTCCTCATTTGGGGAACAACTCTCGGAGTGATTCTTTTTTCAAGGTTTCTGTCTTTTATCGGAGTGATTGAAAAATCCATTCTCCAAAGAGGAGAAGTCTATCTTCCTATTTTTACACTCCTTGCCATGGGAATTCTCGGAGGGATTGATGATTTTTTGAATGTTCGTGGTATTGGAAAAAAAAGAGGACTTGAAGCGCTTCCCAAATTTCTTTTCACTCTTCTTTTTGCCACCATGGGAGCCGTTTGGTTCGCATTTAAGCTTGAGTATTCTTCGATTCACGTTCCGGGCGTTGGAGATTTTGAAATTGGTCTTTGGTATATTCCTCTCTTTATTTTGGTAATTGTTTCCACCGCAAATGCCGTGAATATTACCGATGGACTTTATGGGCTTGCTGGCGGACTTCTGATCATTGCTTATGCCACTTTTGTGGCGATTGCATACGCGCAAGGATTCACATTTCTTGCAATATTTTGCGGAGTTATCATTGGCGCGATTGCAGCATTTTTGTGGCACAATATTCCTCCAGCAAAATATTTTATGGGAGATACCGGATCACTTGCTCTTGGCGCGACACTCGGGGTTATTGCCATGATGATTGATTCCGCACTACT
>JACRHZ010000020.1 GCA_016220175.1 Candidatus Peregrinibacteria bacterium | reverse complement strand
CGACTTTTTCTTTTCTAACATCCTCTCTATTTCCTCTCGCTCTTTGAAGCTGATTGGCTTGCGAACTTGTTTCATGTCTAGAAATAAAATATAAACTTATTTTATCTCTAGGGTGGTGCTTATAATTTTAGAATGTACGAAATTGTGCTTCCCCTTGCCTCCGCTCCACTTTTTCTGTACACTTCGCAGCGCTTTTCTATCACCGGAGGAAGCAGATTGTTCAAATCCTGCTTTTGAAGCCATAAAGTTCGAAAGTTTATGAACAGCGTGAAGTTTCCTCTTGCGACCAAATTTAAGGATTTTTCCCCCTCTTTCTATGATGATTTCTCTTGCTGATCTCGCTCAAAATGCTGTTCATTTTGGGCATAAAGTTTCTCGCTGGAATCCGAAAATGAAGAATTACATTTACGGTCAGAAGGACGGAATTCATATTATTGATCTCAAAAAAACAGCTTCCCATCTTGAAGTGGCTCTGAAGAAACTCAAATATCATGTCGACAAAGGCGACGTTATCCTTTTTGTTTCGACAAAACCTCAAACAAAGCTTTTGTTTGAAGAACTCGGGAATGAAACCGGATATCCGATAGTAGTGAACAAATGGATTGGAGGAATGCTTACGAATTTTGCGACTATTCAGTCTCGAATAAAATATTTGAAATCTCTTCGAGACATGGTCAGAACTGGAGAAATTGACAAATTCAGTAAAAAAGAAAAATCCCGGCTTATTCGAGAAAAAAGTAAATTAGAAATCGCATTTTCCGGAATTATTGATATGTACCGAAAACCGGACGTTATTTTTGTGACTGATGGGAAAAGAGATGTTTCTGCCCTTCGCGAGGCAAAGCTTCTCGGAATTCCTATCATTGGAATTGCAGATACCAATGTAGATCCTGATTTATATACCGATCTTATTCCTGCGAATGATGATGCGATTTCATCACTTACGTATATCCTTTCCTTTATTTTTGATGTCGTGAAGACTGGGAAAAAGAGAGAAAAGAGAGAAAAGGGAGATGAAAAGAAGCAAAGTCAGAATCAGGATATTGAACAAAGTGAACAGACTGAATAGCCTTTAAAATGTACTTTAAGGACGAGCAATAGAGAGGGATTTTTTTGCACTTGGCACCTTGTTTTATGTCTTTCCCAAACCAAAAATCACTTGAAGAAAAATTCCATGAAGAGAATGGAATGACACTTGAAGAAGCATGGGGAAAAGTACGAGAATGGAATCTCGCGGGGAAAAAGGAGGAGGCCAAAAAGGGATGCGAGATCATTCTTGAATTTTTTCCAAATCATGAGGCAAAAGATCTCCTCGCTCATTTAAGCGGAGCGCCAGCAAAGAAAATGAGTATGGCTGAAAAATGGGGAAGTAAGTTTGCTGATAGTGCAGAAAAAGTCATCATGAGAGCAAAAAAAGCCCGTGAGTCAAAAAAAGAAAAAATTCCCGAAAGCAAAGTCGAAAATCCATCTTCAGTTGAGCCTGAACCGAAAGCTCCATCGACTGAATCGCACGAAGAGACTCATGACCATTCTTCTCAGCAGTCTTTCCTCAAAGAATCTTCTCCTGAAAAAGAGGAATCCTCAGAGTCGAAGCCTGTTGTTCTGGAAGATGAGCGTCTCTTCGCCACCATTTCATATGCGTGGATATTTTGCGTTATTCCGCTTCTTATGAAAAAAGATAGCGAGTTCGTCATGTTTCATGCAAAGCAAGGCCTTGTGCTCGCTATTCTCATTACTGTTTTTGATTTGTTTGTTGGAGGAATTTTAAATCTCGCTCTTCCGGCAATTGGATTCTTTTTGAAAGTAATATATCTCGGAATGCTTGGATATGCTGCGTATGGAGCGTATTTGGGAAAATATTGGAAAATTCCTTTTGTCTACAATCTCTCGCAAAAGATTAAAATCTAATTTTTTCTTTTTTCTGAAAATACTATGACTGAAATTTCCGCTTCAGAGGTAATGTCACTCCGACAAAAAACAGGTGTTTCTATGATGGCGTGTAAAAAAGCTCTTTTGGAAGCAAAGGGAGATATGGCAGCTGCCGAAATTGTTCTTCGCAAGCAAGGAGAAGCAAAAGCCGCAAGTAAAAGAGATAGAGTTACGTCTGAAGGTGCTATCGCTATCTCTGGGAATACAATTATCAGTGTTCGATGTGAGACAGATTTTGTAGCGCGAAATGAAGATTTTTTGACATTTGTTCAGGATCTTGCCAGTGAGGGAGCCAAAAATGGCGCAAAAGCAGTAGAAAGTAAATTTGAAGCTGGAAAGACTGAAAAAATTGCAAAAATTGGCGAAAATCTCACGCTCGGTGATGTTCGAACCGTCGATGCACCGGTACTTGGGGGATATGTTCATTCCAATAGAAAAATTGGCGCTCTCATCGGACTTTCTGGAGGAACAAAAGAAGTGGCTGCAGATATTGCCATGCACGTAACGGCAATGAATCCACTCGTTTTGAGTCCAAATGACGTTTCAAATGATCTTGTGGAAAAGGAAAAGGAGATTTGGAGAGATCAACTGAAAAATGAAGGAAAACCGGCAGAAATTGTCGAAAAAATCATGATGGGAAAAGAGAGAAAATTCCGCGAAGAATCGGCCCTCATTGCTCAGGCATTTGTAAAAGATCAACAAAAAACAGTCGGAGAATACGCCAAACAAAATGGAGCTGAAGTAAAGGCATTTGCGAGAGTAGAAGTGTAATTAAAAATTCAAAATTTAGAATTCAAAATTCCTTCTGTACTCCCCTTTCGACCAAATGTGTGAAATACTATTTGCGATTTTTTTCTTGAGCGTGAAAATTCGAACGCATTTAAAGTACATTTTCGGAGCACTCGGTATTTTCCTTTTGGGAAATATTCTCCATACAGAAACTCTTTCTGCAAATGAGACCAAGGTTAATGAACCTACAAGTTGGGTTCAGGAGCTTCCGAAAAACCAGGAATATTCTTGGATCAAACTTCGGAGAGAAGTCACTGCCTTCACGGTGGAAATCCCATCTGATGCACATATATTTCTTCAGAAAAAAGGAGAAGAGTGGAAAGAAATTCTTTCAGACGAAGATGCAAACCACTTGGGAAAAGAGGTTCTTCCAGAAACGCCTGATTTTGAACCATCTGAGGGCAATGTTTCTCCGATGGAACTTGGAACTCCATTTCAAGAGTTTCGGTTTCGGATAGAATCGAAATATTCTGAAAAACTTCCAGAAAAGATCAGATTTACGTTTGTCGATACACGTATCGCTCAATCTTTCCAAAAAGTAGCATCAGTAGGTGTGAATATTGATGGTGTTTCGATTATATCTCGTGAAGCCTGGGGAGCAGATGAGTCTCTTCGATTTCTCCCAGACGATGAAAGTCTTTTTGGAGAAGATACGACAAATAGACAGGAGGAAGATGAAGTGCTCGGAAAAAAGACGCTCCTTGGGTGCAATAACTTAAATGCCCTTTATCCCGATGAATTCGAAATTAATCGCACAGTAACGAAAGAAAATGGGAAGAGGCTCAAATGGCCATTTCAATATTCTTCAAAAATTGAGAAAGTCGTAATTCATCACACCGCTCGAGCTCTCGATGGAGATGCGCGTGATCCAAAAGAAATCATGCGTGCCATTTATTCCTATCATGCCCTTTCTCGCGGATGGGGAGATATCGGTTACAATTTTGTAATTGATCGTAACGGATATATCTACGAAGGCAGAGCAGGAGGGAACAACGTTGTTGCCGGGCATGTTTACTGTGCGAATGTCCAGACAATCGGTATCGCGCTCATGGGAAATTTTGAAGAAGAAAATCCAACCGATGCTCAAGTTGATGCGCTCAAAAAATTTCTTCCGCACCTTGCGAAAACGTATCAGCTTGATCTCACAGCAGAATCTCGTTTTCATGGGAAATATCTTCCGAATCTTCTCGGTCATAGAGATTTGGGGGCTACGGCGTGTCCGGGAGAAAACATGTATTTTTTGTTGCAATTCCTGAGAGCTGCGATTGGTGGAACAGAAAGTATTCAGGAACTCAAAAAACTTGTTCGGAGTGCGGAATTTGTCGGGAAAATTAACATTCTCTCTCTTGACCCAGGAGAATGGGAAAATATATCTCTCACATTTAAAAATACCGGAAATGTGACATGGAATTCAGGAACATGGCTGTACGTTCTTCAACCAAAATTAGGAGTATCTGCTGAGCCCAGATTGCCGCCAAAAACGTATGTCGCTGCGATCATGAATGAACTCACCGTTCGTCCGGAAGAAACTGGGACTTTTCAGGTACAAGTTCAGGCGGGATATGAAGGCGGACTGTATTCTCTTGAATTTACGCCTGTGGTGGATGATCGTAAAATTTCGGATGTTGCCATTGTGCAACCAGTGCAAGTCGCAAGACCTGAATGGGGAGCGAGGTTTCGAGAGGCAAAGACAAGTCCAGAGAAGCTTCATGATGGAGAGCGATTTTCTGCAAGTATTGCTTTTAGAAACACTGGAAATACAAAGTGGAAAAAAGAGTTTGTTTCTCTTGCCATGTATGTAAATGGAAAAACGTATATTGGCGAACTTAATGAAAATATTGTACAGAAAAATGAAGAAGGTCATTTTGTCTTTCAAGCGCAGCCATTTGAGGCAGCTCGCACATACGGAGTTCGACTTGAATTTCTCCTGAGTGGGAAAAAAATGAAAGGAATTCCCATGACGCTTTATAAAATTCACGTGGAAGAATCAAATGAAAAAGGAAGGCTTCTCACGCCGAAACTCATAAATTCATCGGTAACAAATGGAGAAATTGCTACTACTGAAATCAAAATATTGAATTCTGGGAATACTTCTTGGAATACAGAAGATGTGTTTCTTGTCCTCACGGGAGAAGGAAAAAGCAAACACATTCAAATGAAGGAAAACGTTGTTCTTCCAAAGGAAACAGCGACATTTTCTCTTTCTTTCACTCCTCAGAAAAATAAGTCGTATTCAAAACTCAATTATCAACTCCAAAAAAATACCCGAATAATCTCCATTACGAAGGGAAAATGGATTATCAAAAATATTACCACGGGAAAAAATTCATCTCAGCCAGCGGAGAATTCAGCTCCTGTCATTATTGATGTTCCAAAAGAAACTCCAATTCCCCTCCCCTCTTCTCCCTCAAAAAATATTCGAATTCGACTCGGTTTTGAAGGGAATGATGCCCGCATTACCTCAACCGATTCCTATGAAATCTGGGGCGATGATGCCTTGATTCAAACTGCGTCTGGGAATTCAACAGCACAGATAGAAAAAATCGGGAGTGCCGTCCGACTTGGCGAAAAGAACTACGCTGTTCTTCGATTTATTCCCACTTCAGAAAATGGTGTTATGACCATTCCTTCATGGAATCGAATGCCGGAATGGGACACGAGTGGAAAATATAATGATAATACATTTCGCGGAACGATCGAATTCCGAGTATATGAAGATCAGTTCATCATGATCAATGAACTCCCGCTCGAAAAATATCTCCGGGGACTTGCGGAAGAAACAGATAAAACAGCAAAAGAGAAACAAAAAACAATGGCAATTCTCGCTCGAAGTTATGCGCTTTTTTACATGCAACCGGAAAATAGAAAATTTCCCGGAGCGCCGTATGATGGTGATGATTCTCCCGCGACATTTCAGAAATATCTCGGATACGGATACGAGCTTCGCATTCCGGAATTTGTAAAATCAGTTGAGGAAACCGCGGGAAAAGTCGTGACGTACGAAGGAAAACTCATAAAAACTCCATATTTTTCTCAAAGCGATGGAAGAACGCGAAGCGCTGAAGAAGTCTGGGGATGGACGAATACTCCGTATCTTCAAAGCGTCCCGGATCCATATTCAGAAGGTCTCGAACTTAAAGGACACGGCGTTGGACTTTCGGGAAAAGGAGCGGAAGGAATGGCACAGGCGGGGAAAACGTATGGGGAGATTATCAAATATTTTTATAAGGGGGTGGAGATTGGGGAATCTCAATAAACTTTGCTATGACTTCCCACGTCTAAAAAGAGTATTTTCCTATAATTGGACTCCTCTCGAAATATAATACGCAAATCATATCCTGGAGAGATTGACCTCTTGCCGAAAAGTCTCGAAACAGTCAAAGAATGATTTCTGAGCTTTTCATGGAATGGGTTTATCAGAAGGAGTTTTATGGTTTTTCGAACTTTTACTTTCTCCTTCTCACTGAGTCTGGAGAAGCTTTTCTTGAATTCTTTGTGGTAGATAACTTTTCTTTCAAGCATATATCGTTATCAAGATACTGTATCGCCTCCTTTGCAGATGAGAATTCTGGACTGATATTTTTTCCTTGGTCTGCTTCTTTTTCTCGTCTTAAAATTTCTTCAATTTCAGCCTCAGTAAAATGATCTTCATCAGCACGAAGTGAAAATGGAATACTCTTTGATCGTATAATTTTTTTCAGATACATGCGAATTGCGGTTGGCAAATCAATCCCCAAAAATTCGAGAATTTTTTCAACAGCCTCTTTATCAACATCTGGAATACGAATTTGAATGAGTCTCATAAATTTATATAAAAGCATGTATATTATATACATAACAAATTATTTTTTCAATATTTTTGTATAAATTAATATGAAATACACATACACACTAAAAAAACAATTTATATCGTCTCTTCTGAGAATTTTTTTATGATTTCGCAAAAAAATCCTATTGACGATTCTGTCGACGAACCTCGTCGACACTTTCTATAATATTGATACTTTCACACAAAATGCCTTGCGATCTATGAATTTCGCATTATTTATGCCTCTTCCTTTTCGTAGACTTATCAAGAAAATCCTTTATTTCTTGCCATAATTTTATGGCATCTGGTTTAGCGGGTTTTTGTAATTGTTGAGCAACTTGCGATCTTATCGCCTCTCCTCGCGACCTCGCTGTCCCCTTACTAGCAGGCAACTTTATGAGTCTTCCTTCTGTTAATCTATCTAATAAAAATGCTGCAGGTTCACTTAATCCCTGAATTTTGAGAGACTCAACACGACACATTCTCTGGATTGCTTCTTCTTGTGGAACTGTTGATGATGGTCTTCTAGCTCGTCTTGCTTTGTTTTTTGAGATGCCTTGAGTGACGATTTCTAGAGACGAAGCAGACACAGTTAATACTGGAAAACTCTCTTCTTCTAATCCATCAGGATCATTATAAGAAACAGCAGTAACAGTATTTGTAATTATCTGAGGTAATAGAGATAATTTTCCTGCCAAGGATTCTTCCAGTTCGGTTAAGCGCTTAACATCAACATCAGCAAAAATTTCAGAATCTGCCACATCTCTAACTCCCTCCACAACTGCTAATTGCATATTAATAAACTCTCTACAAAATGTACTAATTCTGTCATCTTTCAACATCTTTTCATTCTCAAGTAGTTCGTCTAGCGCTTCCTCGGTTTCTGAAGAAAGTAATATTCCTGCACAATTTGAGGCGAGTCTTTGTCTTCCTGTATTTTCCTCGGTGTAATCTGAGAAATTCATTACTACAGGACCGTACTCTTGATATACTGGTACAAGGTATTGCAAAGCTTCAGAATCTGTAGCTGCAAGTTTTTCCAATTGATCGCGATCTAATGATGCCAACGGAACTGATGCACCTTCAGCGGTTGTTTCTATTTTTTCTGAAGTATCCATTAAATAAAACTCTCGCATCGCATCGGCAAGTGGATGTTCTGCATTTATTTTTCCTTTTTCCGTAAGTTGACTAATCTCTAAGGCTGACGCATTTTGTAAATTTCTAACTCTATCCACCAAATCAGCGCCGTCACTAGTGAAAAATTTCCTTCCTTCAAGATCATACATCAAAGCTCTGGTTTCATGAGATAGTAAACGTACCATTGCATTTACATGATCTTCCGGAAACTTCCCCTTTCTAATAGCTCCCCATAATTGGATAAAAGCCGCATCAGCTAGATCACAAATTTCATTCAAGAGTTTTGCTTTTTGAGAAACTATCTCTGTTGATGAATCAGCAGGATCTACCTTAGGTAAGAATAATTCTAGAAGCTGTAAGAACTCATTCCTTTCTGCTAAGATTCGTTGCAAATATTTTTTTACATCTTCCTGAAAGAGAGGGAGATTTGCAAATTCAGAAGTTGTTTCCAAATACGATCCTTCATTTATGGCTGCTAAAAGCTCATCAATTATTTTTGATTTTTCTTCTAGTTCTAATATTTTCTCTTCAACAGGACCGAGCAATAACAAAGCTTTTGTTCTTTCCTGCGTCTTCTTAGGATCCTCTCCATTCAAAATTTCGCCGAGTTCATAAGACACATTTCGTTGTCTTGTATCAACATCAATTAATTCAGCCAATTGTTTATCTAACACTTCTGACATACTTATACCTGACAAGTCCAATAACCGCATCATTTGATCTTTTATATTTTTGGTATCAAGTTCCTGCCTTAAGGCCTCAGCCGCAGCAAGTGGATCTTCTTCAAGGAGAGGAAAAAGTCTTTGCAAGTTTTCTTTATCCAATAAATTGCATAACTCCTGCTTTTCTCTTTCCCATGTTTCGATTGGTACTGCTACAGCCATATTATGAAAGTCGCTGAGCGTTTGTGCGAATTCCGCATCTTTTCCCGATAAATTAATTTGTGCCACTGCTGTGAGTTCAGCTATTTCATCTTTGGATTCATCAGCATCTGTTTTTATCCTTTGTATAGTAGAGAGCACAAGTCTTCGTATATGACATACACCTTCAATTATTGTCATTAATCTCTGTCTCTCTTGTTCAGCATCTGCAGTTGAACTTGCCACAGTGTCAGCAAAATCCCTTAACCTGTCGGCAAATTGATATTGACTCGCTTGATCAAGGGGATTTGCTTCTTCCAGTTCGGATGCTCGACTATGTTCTAACGCAGTATTATCCATATTAATCTTAAAAAACAAAAAACGCCTCTTATTTTTTATTAGGAGGCGAGAGAAAATTCACATTACTTTTTTAGCATCATTTCTCGCGCCGCGCCTTATAGAGGACTCGAACTGCTACAATAAGCTTGCAAGTAATGTTACGTATCGGAAGCATTTTTTTGAAAAAGGAGAATATTAATGCTGCTTTGAGCATAATTGTTTTTCCAGAATTGTCAATAAAAATTTCTATTTGGATAATACAAGCCCTATTTTTTAGATCATTAAAATATCATAAAATGTCTGTATTACAACAAAAAAACATATTCTTCTTTTTCAAAAAACTTCTGCTAACAGAAGATCGTTGTCAGGGGATTTTTTAGCTGAACTTTCTCAAAATTTCATCTGGACAAAGAACCCGCTTTCTCCATAATAACGAAGCGAAGATCTGTCATTTTTCAATTCCTATGACAAAAAAGATTGATTACAAAGGAAGTGGTGTTCATTACGATTTGCTGGATCCATTTAAAATAGCGGCTCAAAAAGCTGCTGCTCAAACAGATGGCAATATTGATTATCTCCACTTGAAGGAACTTCCCGAAAGTCGTGGAGAGAGCGCTTTTTTAGTGGAAATGAATGGAGTATATATAGCTCATGTGGAAGAAACTCTGGGAACAAAAAATCTGATCGCAGACGCCATGTATAAAATAACAGGGAAATCTTATTATGATACCATCGCCGTTGATACAGTAGGTGCGATCATTAACGATTTGATAACTACGGGCGCACTGCCTATTTCTCTCGCAATGCACCTTGCTGTCGGCGATTCGCATTGGTTTGAGGATACCCAAAGACAAAATGATCTCATAGCAGGGTGGAAAAAAGGCTGCAATCTTTCTTCGGCAGTTTGGGCTGGAGGAGAAACTCCGACACTCCAAGGAATTATTGAGGAGAATACCGTTTTACTTTCGGGTTCTGCTACCGGGATTATTCAGAACAAAGACCATCTCATTCGCTCTTCAAACTTACAGGATGGAGACAGAATCATTCTCTTAGAAAGTTCGGGTATACATGCAAATGGTGCGAGTTTGTGCCGTAAAATTGCTTCCGAAACATCAGAAGGGTATGAAACACGGCTTTCTGATGGTCGAATGTTTGGCGAGGCCGTTTTAGATGAAACCATTATTTATGTGCCAGTTTTGAAAGATTGTGTGGCAAGTAATATTCATCTCCATTACATGTCGCATATTACCGGTCATGGTCTCAGAAAAATCATGAGAGCTACTCAGCCATTTGCGTATATTATTGAAAATATTTTTGAGCCATTGCCGGTGTTTGATTTTATCCAAAAAAAATCAAGTCTGGATGATACAGAAATGTATGGCACTTTTAATATGGGTGTTGGATTTGCCATGTACATCTCCCCGAATGATGTCGAAAAGGTTTTAGCAATTTGTTCCAAAAATGGCATCAGAGCAATCAATGCCGGATACGTACAATCAAAAAAAGACTCCAAAAGTCTTTCCATTCTGCCAAAAAGAATTGAATATGCTGGGGAATCTTTGGCAGTGCGCTAAGCTTTAGATATTGATTGAAAAATAAAAATTGTATAGACTTCCGAAGCTTATACGCGGGTAAGTAGCTCAGCTCCGCTAAAGCGGAGTTGGTCGTGGAGATAGGGAGAATTGTTCTTTTCATTTTTCGGGTAAGTAGCTCAGTCAAAGAGCAGCTCCGCTAAAGCGGAGTTGGTCGTGGAGATAGGGAGAATTGTTCTTTTCATTTTTCGGGTAAGTAGCTCAGTGGTAGAGCAGTGGCCTCTTAAGCCATTGGTCGTGGGTTCAACCCCCACCTTACCCACCAAAATTTGTATTTTTAAAATGGCATTTGTTTATATTCTGAGGGGAGAGAGGTGGTATGTAGGAAGTACAATTGATCTCTCGAGAAGAATAAAAGAACACGCTCGTGGAAAAACTCACACAACGAAACGAATAGGAGATTGGAAACTTGAGAAAATATTTTCAACAGGAACCCTCAAAGAAGCTCAGGAATTAGAAAGAAGGATAAAAAGGTCAGGACATATTGAAAGGTGGATTCATGCTCAGTTTTAGAGCAGCTCCGCTTTAGCGGAGTTGGTCGCTTATTCAACCCCCACCTTACCCACCACCTATAAATTCATCATCATTTCTATCCTCTTCTCTATGAGCTCCTTCGTCCCAATATCTCTTCGATGAAAAACCGGTCCTGAAACTGCGTTACACGCTTTTTCTGCTAACTTTTCCGCTTCAAAAATATCATCCGCAATTCCTACAAATCCAATCGCACGTGATCCCTTGAGAGTAAATTTCCCGTCAATTTCATCAATTGAAGAAAAAAAGACTTCCACATTCTTTGGAACATCACCAATCGTAATTTCTGCGCTTTTCACTGGATTTGAAGGATAGCCTTCTGGGCAAACGTATTTGCACACCGTCGCCTTTTTTGCAAATCGAACTTCTTTTTCTGAAAGATTTCCATTTATAATTCCAAGGCAAATCTCCACGAGATCGCTCTCAAGAAGTGGCAAAACATTAAGTCCTTCAGGATCACCAAATCGTGAGTTATATTCGATAAGCCGAGTCCCTTTTTTTGTCGCGATAAATCCGCCATACATAATTCCCATATATTTGCTTCCACATTCTTTTTCAAGCGCTCTCATCGTCTGCTCAGTAATTTCTCGAGCTTCCTCCAAATGTTGCGCCGTGAGAAACGGAAGATTTTCTGGATAAGAATACGTTCCCATTCCGCCGGTATTTGGACCGGTGTCGCCTTCAAACGCTCTCTTGTGATCCTGAACTACTGGCATTGGTTTCACGACGTTCCCATCCGTAAAATACATGAGGGAAAATTCTTGCCCGATAAATTTCTCTTCAATGACGAGTTTTCCGTGTTCTTTGAGAATTTTTTCAGCAATCCTGAGTCCTTCTTGAAGTGTAGAAAAATGATCTCCAGAAACATGAACGCCTTTTCCACCGCAGAGTCCATCGTCCTTAATCACAAAATTTCCCTCGAGATGTTCACAAAATTTATTCATTCCTTCCATGCTTATGAAAACTTTAAATTCGGGATTTCCGGGAATTCCATATTTTTCTAGAAGATTTCGAGTGAAACTTTTTGAACTTTCGAGCCTTGCAAGAGACTTCAGTGGTCCAACACTTTTTACTCCAACTTTGAGGAGTGAGTCTGCTGCGCCGGCTCCGATGGGATCATCCGGACCGAGAATGGTAAAATCAATTTTATTTTCTTCGGCGAATTTTTTCAGATGAGTAAATCCATCTTCTTCTCCAAAATTTTTCTGAGAACAAATTTCATATTCCTCAGAAATTTTACAAATTCCCGGATTCTTCGCATTCGCAAAAGTAAAAATTTTTGGATTTTGAGGAGACCTTTTCAATGTCTTCGCGATGGCATGTTCGCGACCGCCGTTTCCGAGGAGGAGAATGTTCATGAGCAAAAGATTATATTTTCGCCATGGATTGTAGCGGAAATTTTTATAAAATTCCCAGTCTTTTTGCTACTTCGATATAGACTTCCATGTTTCGTCGAAATCCTATCTTTACAACTAAAACTTCAATTTTTGCTTCATAAATCCTATACACTATGCGAAACTCACCAATGCGGAGACTTTTATATCCGCTGAGATTCCCCGAAAGATGTTTTCCAAATTCATGCGGATGAGTAGGTAGTTTTTTTGAAATTTCCAAAAAAATTTTCTTCCTATCGCTTGTATCAATTTTCCGAAAATCTTCTTTCCAAACAAGGTCGTCGAAAATAATCTTGTACTTTTTCATTCATTTTTTGAAAAAATGAGCTTCTCCATTTCCTCAAGAGAGAGAAATTTCTTATCTTTCCTTTTCATTCTTTCTTTTGCCAAATTTCCCAATATAAAATCTTCAAACTCTTCAATTATCTTTTCTGTTTGATCGTATTCATCATATAATTGTAAAACTGCTACAGGTTTCCCCCTCTTCGTGATAATCACGACGCCTTCCTCCGCAGAGTGAAGAGCTTTCGTGCCGGTACTCCGAAGTTCTGATTCTCCCATAATGCTAATTCCATGAGTTGATATCATAATATGTATATTAAATTGTACGTTTCAATTGTACACTTTATTGTATACAATGAAAAGTGATTTTTCAAAATTCTCAAAATCTGACAAAATATCCTCTGTATGAATGAATCCGATATCCTCTCCGTCGGCAAAGAACTTCTGAAAAATGGAAAGCATTATGATGAACAAAAAATTTATTCAAATGTAGAGTTTTTACGTGAGATTCTGCGATACCACAATGCTCAGTATTATCTGAATGATGCGCCCATTATTTCTGATCATGAATATGATGCGCTTTTTCGACTCCTCAAAATGTGGGAGGAATCATATCCAAAGCTAAAAACCTCCGATTCTCCTACTCAAAGGATTGATCTTTCCGTACAGAGCGAACTCAAAAAAGTTCCGCATCTTACCCAAATGCTTTCGCTTGAGAATGCATTTTCCAAAGAAGACCTTTTAGAATGGGAAGAGCGGATATGCAAGTTTTTGGATGCGGGAGAAAAACCAAACTCTACAGTAGAACTCAAATTTGATGGTCTCGGAATTTCTGCTATTTATGAGGATGATCGCCTTGTACGTGTTGCTACGCGAGGAAATGGAGAAGTGGGAGAAGATGTAACACTGAATGCAAAAACAATTTCATCAATTCCTCTTCGCGCAAATTTTTCTAAATTCGGAGCAAAAAAAGTGGAGATCCGCGGAGAAGTGGTGATTAAGAAGAAAGATTTTGAAGAATTAAATTTTGAACGCGCTGAGCGAGGAGAAGCTCTTTTTTCAAATCCGAGAAATGCCGCATCAGGAAGCCTTCGTCAACTCGATCCGAATATTACCCGAGAACGAAAACTCACTGCTTTTTTCTATCAAATTTCGTATTTTTCTCCTGAAGAAAAAATTCCAAAAAAATATTCTGAGGTTCCCAAAATGTTTCATGAGCTTGGACTCCTGAGTTCTCCTTTTTTTAAAGTATGTAGTTCGAGTGAAGCCATATTTGATGCCGTTCAAAAAATTGAAAACCATCGCGAAGATTTTGAGTTTGAAATTGATGGCGCTGTTATCAAAATCGATGATTTTGATCTTCGGGAAAAAATTGGAGAAACCAATCGCCATCCGAGGTGGGCAATTGCGTATAAGTTTCCCGCAAAGCAGGAAATTACTCGTATTCTTAATGTGGAATGGCAAGTGGGAAGAACGGGAGTACTCACGCCAGTGGCAGACTTGGAACCGGTTGATATTGGTGGAGTTCAGGTAAAACGCGCGACACTTCACAATATGGATGAAATTGAAAAAAAAGATTTTCGCATTGGAGATTTTGTAGTGATAGAACGAGCGGGAGACGTCATTCCCAAAGTCGTGACTCCCCTTCTCGATCGAAGAAATAATTCAGAAAAAAGGATTCATCCTCCTAAAAAATGTCCTGCATGCAAAAGTGTCGTTCTGCATACTCAAGGCGAAGTTGCTCTTCGCTGTGAAAATGTTTCTTGCCCAGCACAAATAAAAGCCCGTATTGCCCATTTCGCCTCAAAAAATGCTCTTGATATTGAGAATCTTGGAAAAGAAACATCAGAACTTTTTGTAGAAAAAGGTCTGGTTTTGAATTTTTCTGATCTTTTTACGCTCCAAAAAAGTGATGTTTTGGCACTCGAGGGATTTCAAGAAAAATCTGTAACAAATTTGTTTACTGCTCTTGAAGAGGCAAAGAAAAAAACACTGTGGAGATTTCTTGCTGCGCTCGGAATTCCGCTTGTAGGTCAGCGAACTGCAAAAGATCTTGCTGAGAAATATCCAATTTTTTGGAATTTAACGAAAGCATCAGTGGAGGAACTTCAGGAGATTCAAGGTGTTGGTCCGGAAGTCGCCTTGAGCATCGTGAATTTCTTCAAAACTCGGGAAAATATGGAAATGTTTCAAAAATTGGAAACCGCAGGATTTCCTCTTTCGCGATCAGCAGAGCAACGAGAGAATACAGAAGATGGAAACTTGCGACATTTCAGCGGAAAAATATTTGTTTTTACGGGAACTTTGAAAAATTTCAGTCGGGAAGAAGCCCAGGAAATTATTGAGAAGCTCGGAGCAAAAGCTGTCTCTTCCGTTTCCAAAAATACTGATTATGTCGTGTGCGGAGAAAACGCCGGATCCAAACAAGAAAAAGCAATAGAACTCGGTGTTGTCATTCTTACAGAAAAAGAATTTTCTGAAATGATCGGCGGAGAGAAAACTCAATCAAAGCAAAAACATGGAGAACGTATTTCTCTTTTTTGAAATTATCTGTTGACGAGCTTCGTCAACAGAAGAGTGCCATTTTGTTGGCTTATTCAAGCCAGTATTTTAAGTGGTCGATTTTTTTAAGAATACATCACCAAAAAAAGAGTTTAATGGCTCTGGATCCTTAACATACTCCTGAAAGTTTAGGAAATTCCTATGGCTTTCAGGGAACACGGAGGTGAGAGATGAGTGATCAGTGGATTTTTGTGAATGAAATTCTGGGAGGATTTCTCTATTTCCTCTCGAAGGTGTTTCTCTCCTACGTCGGAGAAAGCGACAAAAAGAAGATTCGCATTGGATGGATTGTCTATCTCCTCGGAGTCCCCTCTTGGGTGATCATCCTCTGGCACTATCAGAGCTACATTTTCTGTGGAACGGAGCTTGCCGGAGGAATTGTGATCTTCAGGGGGCTCATTAGCTCATTTCAAGAGAAAAAAAAGACAGAATTCGATTCGATCGACATCGGAATTTGTGTGCTCGTGTTTCTCATAACACTCTGGCACACGGTTCAGACGGTTGGATTCGAGTCAATTGTCCCCTACTTAGAAGTCATAATTGCAGTGGGATTTCCGCTTGGTGGATACCTCCGCAGAAAAGAGAATATTTTCTGCTGGTATGCGTTCACTGCTATGCACCTCGCGGCTATGCCCATTCTCTGGGAAAAGGGACGGATGCTTCTCTGGACTCTCCAGGCGCTTTCAGTGTTTTTCGCGCTGAGAGGCGTGAAGAACATGGCGGAAGCTAATGAGTGATTATGGAAAAGGCGCGGCATTCGGTCGCGCCTTCAAGGAGGAATTTGTGAATTTCTCTCCAAAATTCTCTAAAGCAAAAATCCCACTTTTCTTCTCTCTCACCTCTTATACCAATTCTCGATAAAAATGCTACGTATTTTCTTATGTGTAAATAAGAATAGGAAAGCAATATGCAGTAAGCAATAAGTATTGTAAAAATTTGGCTTACTGCTCGTATATTCTTCTTAATAAAACTGGTCGAATGGTTGCGGGGGCTGGACTTGAACCAGCGACCTTCGGGTTATGAGCCCGACGAGCTACCACTGCTCTACCCCGCGACGATTGTACGAAAATGCCACGAGAGAATACCCTTTGGCATCTTATTTGTCTAGAATTTCTTCATTTTTGAAAGTTGAAATATTCGCAAATAACGACCACTCAAATTTACATCTCAGTGGGAATGGAGAGCATCAAGAGAAGTTTTGATGAGGTGAGGATGTTTTAGAAGGGCTATTTTTTTTCTGAAATTTCTTTTCCATCTAAAAGGAATTTCCTACCTTGATTTTGAGCCATAACCTCATCATATGACAAACACACCTCTTTTGGGTGTGTTTGAATGAAGGGTTTACTTTTTATTCTTGTTTTTAAGAGAGATGCTCCGATATTACCATTCGTATGCATTCCACTAATTGTTACTGTATGAATTTGAATTGGTTTGCTGGGATTGGAAAAGAGTTCAATGTAATATCCTCGAACTCCTGGCATTAAACCTTTTTCTTTTGCCATTTGTAATCTTTCAAACATTCTTCCCAATGCTTGAGATAGAGATGAAGTGCGATCTTTTGGGTCAGAACTTATAAGTCCCCAAACTCCCTTTCTATTTTCTCTTGCGTGCGGTTTTCTATAATATGAAAGTGAATCTAATTCTGAATTTTCTGCTTTGAGTTCATCAAAAAGTGAGGAAACCATAAAATATTTTTTCTCTTCAGCAGTTGACCCAACCTCTGTTTTATTTGCACGGTCTCTCAAAACCATTTCCACTTGTTGTTTGACAATTATTCTTAATCTCCCAGGTCTATCTTCTTCGGACTGTTTCGCCCTATCAAGTGTTGCCCTAATTCGCCCCACTATTTTTACCAATTCTTCATCTTGAAGCCCGTTGGATTTTTCTAGTGCTTCTCTATCTGTCTCAGACAATCCGAGAGTAGTAGCGTCATCTTTTATCAGTGTTGCAATTTGTTCCTGTAAATTATTATTGTCTGGAGGCATAAGCAAATTGAAAATATATTTAGTATCAAAATACCATATAATTGACAATTTTGTCAATTTGTTTTTTTGGGAGGCGGCTCCACAGAGCCGACCCGGTCGCTTGCCCACAGGCGAGTCCCGGGGAATTCAGATGATATATTTCTCGAAGATGCTCAATACAGCACTTTGAAGAAATAAAACATCGGAGTTTTCAACCTTCACAAACTCTGCTCTATAAATTCTCGAAAAAGGAGCACCTTGTTTGTATCTCTCGGATTAAAAAGAAGTGGCTCTACATCCTTCGCTAGGTCTTCAAAATTGAGTGAAGCTGTCTTTTCCAGCAAATACTTTTTCAAATTCGTTTGATTATTAATGCCAATATTCTTCTTCAAATAGTCAAAATTCGGCTGAGCGCCAATTCCATACAGGAAAACAATATCAAAGAAATCTCGCCCAATAATTCGATTTCGATCGAACGACGCAAAAATTTTCTGAGCAAGGAGCAAATCCTTGGGAAGCGCGTTAATTTGCGTGAAAATATCAAACTTATTGAGAAGCGGCTTCTCTGAAACATATTCAAAATTCTGTGGAACGGTATCTACCTGAATGAGAATTTTCTGATCAGCCATCGCTGAAAGACCTGAATCAAACAGCAACTTTGGGATACGAATTTTGATGCGATACGCGTTTTTTGTAATTGTTTGTACCTCTACTTCAAGACCTTCGAGCATCAAATCCTTTTGAATAATCTCGCTGAGATGTATAAATTCCTGTTCACTCAAACCAAAATTATCAAAATCTAAATCTTCGGAAAATCTGCTACTTCCATGAACAATTCTGAGAGCAGTTCCTCCAAGAAACGCTAACTTATTCCCATATTCGCTGTTAAAAATGCTGTTTAAAATCTTGTATTGCAAATATTCCTTCAAAATACTTTCCTTGAAAGCATGTAAATTTTTAGGATATGCCGTGAGGATTTGTTCAAGTGGTATCATTTTGGATGGTGGTAAGAAATATTTTTGCACGCTTCAAAAGCGCCTTATTCTGAAAAGTCTCGAGATATTTTTGAAATCTCTCAAGATTAATCTGAGACCGAAATTCATAGCTATTGATCCGCATCCCCTCAAAGTCATTTGCCGTCTTCAGTCTTGAATTCACATACAAATAATCCAAAACAGCCTTTTCAGGTTCTGCGAGAAGTATCTTTTGCTTTCCAAATTCGACAAATCGATATCCCCAAAAAAGACTCGGCTTTATTTGCTTGTAGCTGAAATTTCCAAGAGGAGTTTCAAAACTGGTCGCCTTCTTTGTGCTCACAGAAGTTATTTGAAAAACTTCCTCAGGAATAAACCCATAATACTTCAAAGCCATCTCAAGAGACACACACGACGGAGCATAAATTTTATTGGCAGCATAAAAAAGAAAATTCTCATTCAGATTTTTAGTATTAAAAGAATAAAAACCTCGCTTAATCTTGCATATATAATCCTTCTTTTCCCAGCGATCCAGCTGTATTCGATGAAACTCAGGAATTACCTTCAAAATGTCCTTCAAAGAAAAAATAGGATACGCCGATAATTGATTTTGAAATTCTATAAACTGCATTTTTATTCTGTAAAGGTACAAATTTGTATGTTTACAGAATTATAGTAACAAATATTTCTGTGAAATGCAAGAAGAGACTGAATTAGTAACGGGTCGCCCGAGGACGGGCGACTCCTGTATAATCCGAAACGACATTTGTGAGGTGATCTTTACCATTTTTCATCTACTGAGAAACTTATTTCCCCGTATAAAAAATCTCCAGGGTAAGTGCTTCGCTTTCTCAATTCCAATTCGTTCCGAAACTCCGATATTTTCAGAAAGAATTCTTCGGTCATCATACAGAAAGATTTTTTCGTTTACTTTTGTGCCATTTAATTTTTTCCCTATTTCAAAAGCTTCACAGAGTTTTCCCGGACCAGAAGTAAGATTATGGAGATTTTCTGTATGGCGATTCTTTTTCATCTCTTGAATTCCCGAAAGTGGTTCAACTGCTCGAATAAGAACGGCGCCACATGAATCTTTATTCGTCGTAATGTTCAAACAGTGATACATTCCATAAATGAAATACACATAAATATGTCCATATGTAGTAAGCATTATTTCACTTCGAGGTGTAATTTTATGTCCATGTGAAGCCTCATCTTCCGTGTATGCCTCTGTCTCAACAATTATTCCTGAATAATTTTTGTATACAATCTTTTTCCCGAGAAGATCTCGAGCAACTTTTATGGCATCACGAGTAAACCATGAATATGGAAGGAGTGAGAATTTTTCCATAAATTTTATGGCGTCACCTGGCAGATTGGAGGCATTTCAAAAGTATCAGCAACAAGGAGAAAAAATGTATCTCCTGTAATTCCATCTTCATTTTCTGCAAGAATTTGAATCGGATATACAGTCGAAGCTGAAACTGAAGGCAGTGTTCCTGAAATGACCCCAAGCGGAGAAATGGAGAGGAATTCTGGACCACTCAAACTAAATCCAGAAACATTCGCAAAATTCCCGGAAATGTTTAAAGAGAAAGGAGAAGCTTCTCGAAGAGTTTTTTCTGTCTCAGGTATTAAAAGTTGTGGCGGATGCGGAATATTTTTTATGGTAAGGGTGAACGTATCTGAAGTTTCTCCCTCTCCGTTCAAAGCTGTAATTGTAATGGGGAAAGAAGAATCTTCAGCAGTTACATTTGGAAGTGTTCCACTGATGATGCCTTCCGTGTTGATACTCAAAAATGCTGCTCCACTTAAATCATATGCGGTTTCTCCAGCAAAATTTTCAGAAACATTCAAAGAAAATGCCGTATTTTCATTTCCTGATTGATCTGGAATTGGGGTTAAAACAACTGGCGGACGCGGAACATTAAATACATCAACTCTTTTATTGACAACATTTGACCATGCTCCATCGTTATCTTCCACCTTGAGAGAGAGTGTGAATCTTCCTCCGCTCGGAGAGACTTCCTGTGCCCGCACGGAAACATGATCTTCATTCACCGGATTTTGCAGAATTCCGTCTCCCGTAATGCTCCATTCCCACGCTGTAATATTTCCATCAGGATCACCTGATCCTTCCGCAGAAAACAATTCAATATCTTCTTCAGCCAAGAGATCAGTGCCATCTATGTGGGCATTTGGAGTTATATTCACATTCTGTACTGTCACCACATTGCTTACGAGAGGCGACCAAAGTTCTTCATTATCTTTTACTTTGAGGAAGAGTGTATATTCTCCTCCATTTGAAGGAACAGAAGATGCCCTTACGGAAATAACTTCTGTATTTGGTGCACCTTCGATATTCCCATCTCCCGTAATGCTCCATTCCCAAGCATTAATTGTGCCATCTTCATCAGAAGAAGTATCAGCGGAAAATGTACTCACATCGTTCTCAAAAACAGTCTGAACTCCAGTGATTTCTGCTACAGGAGTTTTATTTATATTTTGCACAGGAACAGTTTTGTTCACTGCTACTGACCACAGGTCTTCATTGTCTTTCACTCGAAGAGTGAGTGTAAATGAACCTCCCGATACCGGTACTTCATTGGTACGAACATTCACTCCTTCCCATGTTGATGGACCTTCAATATTCGCATCTCCTGAAATACTCCATTCCCACGCAGAAATATTCCCATCCGGGTCTGAGGAAAGTGTTGCCAAATAGAGAACGGTTTCGTTTTCTGAAGTTCCATTCTGACCGCCAATAACCGCTATCGGAGTTTTATTAACATTTGTAACAATAATGGCAAAAATATCACTTACACTTCCATCCACATTCCTCGCCGTAACAGTAACATCGTATCTCTCTCCGCGAGGAGTTACTTCCGGAAGTGTCCCAGAGATAATCCCATTCGCGTCAACGCTCAGAAAAGTTACTCCGCTGATCTCATAGCTCGTCTCCTTCTCAAAATTGGAAGATATATTCAGGGTGAATGCGGCATTCTCATTTCCTGATTGGTCTGGAATTGGTGTGACAAGTGTTGGTGGAACGAGAACATTTCTTATCGTCAAAATAAACGAATCAGAAACGCTTCCTTCTGCGTTCAGAGCAGTTACATTTACAGTGTAATTCGTATCTTGAGTTACATTTGGCAATGTTCCACTTATAATTCCTTGGGCACTGATGGCAAGGAACGCAGCTCCGCTCAATGTGTACGATGTTTCAAGATTAAAATTTGCAGCGACATTCAAAGAAAACTCTGTATTTTCATTTCCGGATTGATCAGGAATTGGAGCT